>NZ_NPML01000007.1:0-300000 GCF_002252565.1 Petroclostridium xylanilyticum | reverse complement strand
TTAACTTTTAACTGGGATACAACAATAAGTGTCTTTTCTGCATTATCACTTAAGAGAGATCTACCTATCTATTACGTAGATAGACAGGATAAAGCAATATCCATTTCCTTTGATGCTGCATGGGGTAATGAAGATACACAAGACCTGATCAATATCTTGGAGCAATATAAGGTAAAGACTACATTTTTTGTCGTAGGTGGATGGGTTGATAAATACCCTGAATCTGTTAAAGCATTAAGTGACGCCGGACATGAAATCATGAACCATTCCAACACTCACCCGCATATGACACAGTTGTCCGTTGAAAAAATGAAGGAAGAAATAAAGAAATGTGATGACAAGATTGAGGCTATTACAGGAAAAAGACCTTTCCTATTTAGACCGCCTTATGGAGACTATAATGATAAAGTGGTTCAAGCGTGTAGAGAGATGGGGCATTATACTATCCAATGGGATGTGGATTCACTGGATTGGAAAGAGTTGGGGGTAGATGCTATTGTTGAAAGAGTGACTAAAAGAGTGAAAAGCGGATCTATTGTACTATTCCATAATGCAGCTAAATATACTCCTGCAGCATTACCCAAAATTCTTGATACATTACAAAAAGAAGGCTATAAAATAGTACCTATTTCGGAATTAATTTACAGGGACAATTACCATATTGATCATACAGGGAAACAGATACCAAATAATAAAGATAAAACTTCAGTTGACAAGCATATAAAAGTTGACAGCTAAAATATTAATAAATAAATTCATAAGTCATATTACATAATACAATAAGAATGTGTAAAACATAAAAGTATTAATATAATTAGCGATAGGAGTTGAAAAAGTGATAACTGTTGCAATATCAGGAGTTCATCAAAACTCAGCAATTATTAATATGCTTCGAAAAATCTTCAGCAGATCAGGTAAAAGGTTAAATGTGATTGAAACTTATGATTTTCACTCTTCAACTCCGCCTGGTACTACTTTTAAAAGTTATATTGAAGAACTTGGGAAAAATGGTGTTGATATAGTTATTATTAAGGTTATACCCGAAAAGATTTCTAAGGGGATATACAACGATATAGGGTTTAATATTTTGGTATATGACAGTGTTAAAGAAGACGATGATCAACTATTAGAAAAAGATTTGTTAAAATATCAAAAGAGAATATTTGACAAGATGCGGAAAGATGATATTGCAGTTGTAAATATAGATGATGAGACGGTATTTGAACTGCTAAAAGGCAGCAAGATGTGTGTAATTACTTATGGACTTGCTTCTAAAGTTACAATAACAGCATCAAGTATTGAAGAAGATGCTCATAGCAGCACTTTTATATATTGCTTGCAAAGAAATATTACTACCCTTGAAAATAAGAATGTTGAGCCACAGGAGTTTCCTATTAAAGTTGTTCCTTCGTTGGGTAACAGTATTTATGATGCACTTGCAGCAGTCACTGTAGCTTTGATTTGTGATATAGATGCAGAATTATTTAAAGAGTTAGTGTTATAATTAACCAACTTTAAAAGTAAATATTGTGATTTTAAAGTTGGTTAATTTCATCGATAACTACATTAATTTATTTTTTAATTTTAATATTGGTTATCGATATAAAAGAATTCAGTTTGAACATAAAAAATACTTCTAAAATTAGGTTTGTCTGAATAAATATATGATAAAGGAAACCCTAATGCACATAAGAATAAATTTGAGAGGAGAGTGGGGGGTCAATGGTGGAAAACACTTTAGATAATAATGAAGTGGAGATTGTAGGGACAATTGATAGCCAATTAACTTTTAGTCACGAGGTATATGGTGAAGGATTTTATAACTTTATTTTAAAAGTTCCCAGGCTTAGTGATATGGTAGATCTTATTCCGATTACTGTTTCAGAGAGGTTATTAAAGAATATGAAATTGAAAGCAGGAGATCAAGTAGAAATCTCGGGACAGTTTCGTTCTTATAATAACTACAATAGTGAGGGAAACAAACTGATACTAACAGTATTTGCTAAAGATATAAAATATTTGCAAGATGATAAAAAAGTAAAAAATCCTAATTATATCTACTTAAACGGATATATATGCAAGGAACCTGTATACAGGACAACACCCTTTGGCCGGGAAATATCTGATATCTTGCTGGCGGTTAACAGGTCTTATAATAAGTCCGATTATATTCCCTGCATAGCATGGGGCAGAAACGCCCGCTATTCCGAAACCCTTAAAGTAGGTGAGAATATAAAAGTATGGGGTAGAATCCAGAGTAGAGAATATCAGAAAAAGGTCAATGATACAGAGACTGTTAGCAAGATAGCATATGAGGTATCTATTTCAAAAATGGAAGTGGTTAATAGAAATAATGACACTGAGCGCTATATTGAAAATGAGAGCAATGAGACTTTTCAACCTTCTTCCTGCTAAACCAAACTTTTTCATAGGTTGTTGATGAAATACTCAACAACCTTTTATTTTGCTATTTTATATTATGGTACATTGCCTATTATTTTTGAATAAAGAAAATCAAAAAAAGATTTTGTTGAAGTGGAAACAATTTTCTAAATAGTCGTTTTTGATGGTCACAAAACTTATACAATCAACATATGCTATTAATGGTTGACATAATTATATTTCGTAAATTTAACCGGCTTAATAGCTCATAAAGAACATATGGAGGTGTTTCAAAAGATAACTTACTAGCTTTTATTGGTATACCCAGTAAGCTTTAGTGGGTTTTTGTATTTATTGCTAACTCTCTGTATAATTTCTTTAGCGCTACATTGTCAGGGTCGACCCTCACAAAAAAGTGAGGAGATAAATAAATGCAATATAAGCTAAAGGAATTGGTGCAAAGGACCAAAAAAGGCGATGATCAAGCAGCCGAACAGCTCTTGTTAAAACTAAAACCTCTGATTTTATCAAGTATCAAGAAATATGCAAGCATCGGCATTGACCGCGATGAACTGCTGCAAGAAGGGTATCTGGAAGTACTTCGTTTAACTTATGATTATGATGAAAGTAAAGGAATTCCTTTTCTAGGATATGTAAAAGCATATCTAAATTACTTTTTTATGAACTATTTTAGAGGTATGAAGATAGTGTACGATTCCCTGGATCAAGATGTAAGTATTGGGGATGACAAGGTTTCAAAGATCGATTTTATTCATGATGATTCTCCGACTCCATTGGAACAATATGTGGTGCAGGAATCCTATGAAGAATTATCAGCTGCCATTAAACAATTAACTCCTAAACAGCGGGAAATCATCTATTTGTGCTATTATAGCAAGATGCCTATGACCGCAATTGCAAGAAAAATGAATATGCACTATATGAGTGTCGTAAAGCTAAAACAAAGAGCAATACAAAAACTTAGGAATCTGTTAAAAAGAGAAGGAAGATGAGGAATTAAGATTTTGTTGGTAAGCCGGGAGGTAATCATGGTGGACAATACAGAAGAAATGCTAGCCGGGAGTATAGCGGCAATTATACCTGCTTATGAGCCGAATGTAGGGGACGTAACAAAAATTATTAATAGAAATGGTGATGAATATATAGCAAAGAAAAAAATAAAAACCGTATTGATAAGACTTGCACATATATATGCGCTTGACCTCACAGCGTCACGCCGCAAGTATGCTTCTATTATAGGTCAGCGAAATGTCATACCTATTCCATTTAGTGAACACATGATACTAATTCCGTTTAAAATGAGAAAGCCTATAGCAGAAAATGATGGAAGCCTGGGTTATATTAACCTTGTATCCATTCAGGTAGTTGAAAAGGCAAAAGAAAATAACTGTGTTGAAATTGTTTTAGAAAATAAAATTCGTATAAAATGTATGGTAAGCTACGCAACGGCATATAAACATATAAAAAATGCACAAATTGTTAAGCAGCATTATCTTGGTCTGCATTTAGGAACTTCCCATCTTCAATCTGTAAGCGATATGTACTCACAATATGATCAGCCTGCTACAAAGACAGATATTGCACTGTTGACGACCCAGATCATGGAGCTGAAGAATTACCTTACAAAATACAGTATGCCGTCTATTATAGAAAATGATTTGAATAAACAATAATTTACAATAATATATTTATTGAATTTACACCTTTTTACTGTTAAAATATAAGGGACAACTATTGGACTGGAGGTTGCTATGTTCTATGTTAAAGGGTTTAGTACAGGTCTATACTGGAAACGGAAAGGGTAAGACTACAGCAGCAATTGGGCAGGGCTTCAGGAGTGCAGGAAGAGGTTTAAAGGTTTATATGATTCAGTTTCTTAAAAGCTCAGATACAGGAGAATTGCATTCAGCTAAGAAACTGGGCGAAATTTTTAAAATTTTCAGGTTTGAAAAAGAAAGAGGTTTTTTCTGGAATCTTAATGAAGAGGAAAAAATGGAACTGAAGAAAGAAGTTCATGAGGCCTTCGAGTTTGCACAAAATGTTATTCAAAATGGGGAATGTGATATTCTAATTTTAGATGAAATTATGGGAGCAATTCATAATAAACTGATTGATGAAAAACTGGTATGTGACTTTATTCAAAAAAAGCCTGCACACGTTGAAATAATTCTAACAGGGCGAAATGCGCCGCAGTGCATAATAGATCTGGCTGATTATGTTTCTGAAATTGTTCCTGTAAAACATCCTATGGAAAAGGGGATAGGAGCAAGGAAAGGGATAGAATATTAAGGGGGTTATAAATGAAATGGCAGGATTTTTTGGCTTTTTTGATTATACGAAACCAGGCCCGGGCGTACCAAAGGATGCTCCACCGAAAAGCCGGTTTATAGTGTTCTTTGAAGTATTTCTTAGAAAGTTTTGGAGATTGGTGACCCTCAATATAATTTATTTTATTGCTTGTATACCAATTATCACCATAGGGCCTGCTACCGCAGGGTTTACCTATGTTTTAAGAAACTTTTCTAGGGAAGAGCATGCCTGGGTGTGGAGTGACTTTAAAGAGCATGCGTTAAGGAATTTTAAACAGGCATTTATTATCAGTGTTATTGATTTATTTGCGCTGGTTATAGGGTATGTCAATTTTCAGTTTTATTCTCAAATAGGAACTCAGAATGTTCTGTTAGGTTATTTAAAATATGTAATTGCTGCTATGGGAATAATATTTATAATCATGCATTTATATATATACCCGATGTTGGTTACTTTTAAATTAACCGTAAAGCAGATTTTCAAAAATGCTTTTATTTTTGCTATTTTAAAGCTTCCTCAAAATATCGGTATGTTGTTTTTATGCGCTATAGTAGCTTTAGGATTCTATTATTACTATATGATAGGTATTTTACTGACACCTTTTATTGTGTTAAGCACTTTAGGACTTATGATCAATTTTTACGTTTATCCTATCCTGCAAAAATATATGATTGATAAGATCCAGGCTGTCGAAGAAGTTGAAAATACAGAGAAAGTCGAAGATATTGAAGATATAGATGCAAATGTGCAAGCCTAAAAGAAAAAAGAAGCGTGCTTAGACCGGTACGCTTCTTTTTATTGGCAGTTAGTCATTAAAATTTAAAGATTAAATTCTTTCTTAATAGCATCTACAGCTCTATCAACGTCTTTTTCATAAACAAGACATGAAATATCAACTTCTGAAGTTGTAACTAACTTTATTTCAATATCATTTGCCGATAAAACAGTAAACAGTTTTGCGGCAACCCCTGGAATATCTCTCATTGCTTCACCATATACCGAGATTTTGCTATTATTCGAATTAACTTCTACTCTCAATTGAGGTATATCTTTTTTGAATTTTCCCAGTACATTAATTGCCTTTACCAGGTCATTATCGGGCAGGGTAAAGGAAACATTCACTATCCCCCTGTAAGGGGCAGTCTGGCTAATCATATCAATATTTATACCTTCACCTGCAATAGCAGTAAAAATATTTGAAAGGACCTGTATTTTGTTAGGGATGTTGTCTAAAGTAATTAAGCTGACGTCGCTCATCACTGTTAAATTGGTTATGGCATTTTGATTCATGATAAAACACCTTCCTTCATAGGCTGTTTACAAGGTCTTTCATATTATACATACCCGGCTTTTTCCCTATAAGGAATTTTGCAGCTTTCAATGCGCCAACAGCAAATATTTCTTTTGACATGGCACTGTGGTTGATTTCAATAATTTCATCATTGCCAGCAAAAATGACTGAATGCTCTCCAACTATCGTTCCGCCTCTCACGGCATGGATGCCTATTTCATTTTTGCCTCTTTTTTTGCGGACAGAATGCCGGTCGTAAACATAGTCACGGGTCTGTGTAAGGCTTGAGGATATTGCATCGGCTATAGCCAGTGCCGTTCCACTTGGAGCGTCTATCTTCTGGTTATGGTGTTTTTCTATGATTTCTATATCAAAAGAATCCTCTAAAAGTTTAGCAGCCCGTGAAACCAGATCAATTAAGAGGTTAACACCCAGCGACATATTTGCTGAAAAGAATACCGGTATATTGCTTGCAGTTTCACGAAGTTTGGATATTTGCTGGTGAGATAGTCCTGTAGTTGCAACTACAATGGGTAATTTTCTCGATACTGCAAAGGGTAATAATTTTTCAAGGGAATTAGGATGGGAAAAATCTATAATGACATCAGCCTTTTCCGTTGAATCATTCGGATTCTTATATACCGGGTAATCATTACTTACTGTATCGACAATATCAAAACCTGCTACGATTTTAAACTCCTCATTTTCAGATACAAGCCTGGTTATAACTCTTCCCATTTTTCCATTGCAGCCACTCATAATTAGCTTTATCATTGGTTTGCACATCCTTCTGGATTAGTGTAAAAATAGTTCATGGTTCGTAGTAAAGTATTAATTTTACTACGAACATTTTTCATTATTATTTGTGAGTTTTTTATTTGTATATGCTGGTCAATTCTATAAATTTTATTCATAGTTGACTATTTAAGAGTAAACCCATAGTCAACAAGCGCTTTTTTCAAAATCTCCAGGTTTTTTTCCGACATATCGGTTAATGGCATTCTTAATTTACCTACATTATATCCCAGAAGATTCATTGCAGTTTTTATAGGTATAGGATTAACTTCAATAAATAATGTATTGATCAAGTTTAACATTTTAAGCTGAAGGTCTTTACTTCCTGTTACGTCACCTTTTAAATATTTTTCTACCATATCATGGGTGTCTCTTGGTGCAATATTTGCTACCACAGAAATAACACCTTTCCCACCTAAAGAAAGAAGAGGTACAATCATATCATCATTACCGGAATATATGGCTATATCATCTCCGCAAAGAGCAGCCATTTGAGCAACCTGAGAAATATTACCGCTTGCCTCTTTAATACCCACAATATTCTCAACTTTAGAAAGAGTCTTAAGCGTTTCAGGAGTGATATTTAGTCCAGTCCTACCGGGAACATTATATAATATGATAGGAATTTTTACGCTGTTTGCAATTGCAGTAAAATGTTCGATCAGGCCTTTCTGAGTAGTTTTATTATAATAAGGGGTTACAAGCAGGAGGCCATCAGCACCAACTTGTTCTGCGTACTGGCTTAGTTCAATACCGTGCTTTGTATCATTACTACCGGTTCCTGCAATTACAGGTATTCTTCCGGCAACTTTTTCAACAGTATATTTAATTGCTGCCTTATGCTCCTCATCGGGCATTGTAGAGGCCTCGCCAGTGGTTCCACATATTATGATAGCATCGGTCTTTTCAGCTATCTGGAATTCTAATAATTCCCCCAATTTTTCAAAATCCACCCCATCATCGGTAAACGGAGTAATAATCGCAACTCCAGAACCGGTAAACAATGTTTTTTTCATAAAACGACCTCCTAAAATAATTTTTACTTCAGTCCAAAAGGCTGTAAGAATGACATAATTTTTAGGTATAAATAAAAATAACTGGTTAGGAAAACCAGCTGCTTTTGAACATTATATACATGCACTTATATGTATATGACTTAGCGCAATTATAATTTCAATTACAGATAGCTCTCCATCAAAAATATTGATGACAGTCGGACAGTTCTTAACTGTACAACCAGGACCCAACTTACCGATCAGTTAAATCCTTCGGCACTTTTTCCTTTCAATACAAATCATTGAAAACCGGCTTTCTCATTGTACATACTTATAAAAAGTGCGCCTCTATCTAAATCATATTCATTTTTTAAAATATCATACCACTTATATTTAATGGTGTCAAACTTTTTTTTATTATGGGGTGTATATTTTTTAGTTGATGAATATTATTCCTACACTTAAGCTATAAGGCTAAGAGCCTGAAAAATTTACATATAATTATGGAGGAAAAAAGCGAAATATGTCGAATAAGTTCTATTGTATAAAAAGCGCACATCAAGAAGTAAATGTAAGGGAGTTGAAAGTAATGGGATTTAAGAAAAAATTAGCAGTTGTTTTTTTAGTGAGTGTTATGTTAATAATGAATATTTCAGCTATACATGGCTATGCATATAAGGATTTACCAGAAGATATAAGAATAGGTATTTATTTTGAGAGGTCAGCTGTTGCAAGTACAACTATCGGTTCACAAACCGGCTTTGAAATAGGATACGAAAAAGACGGACAATTTGTAAGTTTATTCAGTGATGCAGCTGTCAAGGCTTTAGTAGTACGTAAAGATACTTTTTTTGCTAAAAACGGAGATCAAATGCAGGAATATTCTCTAAACGGTCCAAATATTCCCCAGGGGAAAAAATATGGTCCTTACCATATACAATTAGAAGGTAATTATTCTAATTATGATTCAGCTATGCAACAAGTTGATTCACTAGGTCAGAAGGGCTTGAAAGCATTTCCGGCTTTTACTGGCGGTTCTTTTAAGGTCTGGACAGGACTGTATACATCTCAACAGGAGGCCCAGGATGCTTTGGAACAGGTCCAAAGGCTTGCAGAAGGGAAAAATTGTAGTGTGATTACGCCGAATTCTTCCAGAATCCAGATACTTTTACCAGGAAAAGAAGAACCGGAACTTATATTTGAAAATAATCCGTTTTCACTTTTAGTACAACCACTGCCCGGTAAAGGACAAATACCATTGGTGAATATAAATGGGAAAGATTATCGAGGCGGAGTAGAATTCAAAAGATTTAGCGATAGTGATATGACTGTAATCAATGTGGTAAACTTTGAGGAATATCTGTATGGCGTATTACCATATGAGATGGGAGGAAGCTGGCCGTTGGAAGCACTAAAGGCACAAGCGGTTGCAGCCAGGACATATGCAGCTTTACACATGAATAAGTATGCAAAATATGGTTTTAATCTGTGTTCTACCACAGCAAGTCAAGTATATGGCGGATATAAGGGGGAGCAGCCCAATTGTACGAAAGCTGTAGAAGAAACCAGAGGGAAAATCCTTACTTATAATGGAAAACCTGCCTATATTTATTATTTTTCTACCAGTGGAGGTTATACCGAGGATATAAGAAATGTTTGGGGAGGTCCTGGGGTTCCTTATCTTGTAGGTGTTGAAGATAAATATGAGCCTACCGAAAAGGCAGATAGAGGGATCTGGAAAATTGAGATGACACCTGAAAAAGTAGAAGAGCTGTTGAAGGCACAAAATTATGATTTGGGAAAAATTATATCTATTAAGCCTATTGAATATTCTGCAGCCGGGCGTGTAATAAAACTGAGAATAACGGGTACCAAAGGGGAACACACTTTTGAAAGGGATAAGACAAGAACCATTTTTGGAGCGAACTTTGTAAACAGCCAGTACTATACCATTAGCACCGACAGTGACATCTATGCTGCCGGAAAAAATGTAAAGAATCCGACACTCACCACAGGATCTGAAATTAAGGTTATAAGCAGCAAAGGAGTTACTTCCATTAACCCGTCTATAGGAAGACTTTATACTAAAGGTGCAAATACTAAAAAAAGTTATGCCATAACTCCGCAGTTGTACACTTTTAATGGTAAAGGATGGGGACATGGTGTAGGCTTAAGCCAGTGGGGAGCAAGGGGGATGGCTGAAGCAGGATTTAAGTATGATGAAATTCTTACCCATTATTTTCCCGGAACACAGGTAGAATAGCGTTGATTTTATAAAATATTTGATGTAATATTTATTGCTGTGTGGAAACAATATTACTATATAAGTTGCGATAAAGATTTTATATTTACTATTGACCTATATGTTGCAAAATCATTAGTGCATTATGTATTATAATAATAAAGAGTTCACAGCATATCGATTCCAGATATGGTAAATTTCTGTGAACTATAAACTATAAACTGTATAGGAGACGACGTTTAAATGAAGCTAAAAGACTTTTATTATCATTTACCGCAAGAATTAATTGCGCAGGAACCTTTAAGTGACAGACAAATGTCACGCCTTATGCTGGTAAATAAAAAAACTGGACAAGTAAGCCATGATATTTTCAAAAATATTATTGAATATCTGAATCCTGGAGACTGTCTGGTATTAAATGATACCAGGGTGATTCCTGCAAGATTGTATGGAACTAAAGAAGATACAGGAGGAAAAATAGAATTTGTATTGCTTCATCAAATCAGTAAAGATGAATGGGAAGTTATATTAAAACCCGGAAGAAGAGCAAAAGTAGGTTCAAGATTTGTATTTGGGAATGGCGAACTACAGGCAGAAATAAAAAAGATTGTAAACGACGGAAATCGTATTGTGAAGTTTGAGTATGATGGAATTTTTGAAGAAGTATTAGACAGGTTGGGAGAAATGCCTTTACCTCACTATATTACAAAAAAGCTTGAAGACAAGGAGCGTTACCAGACAGTTTATTCAAAACATAAGGGATCAGCTGCTGCACCCACTGCAGGGCTGCACTTTACACGTGAACTGCTGGAGGAGATTAAACAGAAGGGGGTAGAAGTAGTTTTTATTACCCTTCATGTCGGATTAGGAACCTTCAGGCCTGTAAAAGTGGAGAATATCCTCGAACATAAAATGCATTCTGAATTTTATATAATAAGCGATGAAGCTGCCAAAAGAATTAATACATGCAGACAAAGCGGCGGTAGAATCATTGCTGTCGGGACAACCAGCTGCAGGACGCTGGAAACAGCCGCGGGCCAGGATGGCTTCGTTGTTGGCAGTAGCGGATGGACTGATATCTTTATTTATCCGGGATACCAGTTTAAGATTGTTGATGCTTTAATCACTAATTTCCACCTGCCGGAATCTACTCTATTAATGTTGGTTAGTGCGTTTGCGGGAAGAGAAAATATTTTAGACGCATATAATACTGCTGTAAATGAGAAATATAGATTTTTCAGTTTTGGTGATGCAATGCTCATAGTTTAACAGATTTTTTTCAGGAAACACAAAAGCTCGAAAGCCCTTATACCAAGCGGTATAGGGGCTTTCTGTTATTCTTCTGATTTGTATAAAAATCTGTGTTCAAGACCATTTTTGAAGCGAATTGATACGATTTTGCCGTTTTTTATACAAAAGTTTTTAATGTGTCCTATGGACTGTCCGCCGGACAATCCGCAGGACTATCCTATAGACAATACATAGGAAAATCCTTGGACAGTCCATAAGATGCGTTATACAATAGAAATTTAAAGCGTATCGATATGTATGCCAATGAATATAGAAACCTATCCGATACCTTATTAATACCCTATCGAGATACAGACCGTTGGACTGTCCTATGTATTGTCCCCGTGACAGTCCTACGGACAGTCCATAGGACAGTCCTGGGACTGTCCTATAGATAATCCTTGAATAATCCAATGCTATTCTTTTATATTGCTTAGGTAAGAAATGCAATTTCTTTCCTCTGCGCTTATATAGTCTTCAAGCAAGCCCCATATAAGCTTACGGTCTCTTTCAGATGCTTTACAGTAACCAGATATAAGAACATTTATTTCTGGGTCCGTTTCTATTGATATAGTGGAATAAGGCGCAAGACCTAAAAGATAATCAACGGAAACATTAAGAGCTTTTGCAATTTTGATAATAAGGCTTATTGTAGGCATGTGAACGCCGTTTACATATCTGGAAATAGTAGCCTCTGGTATATTGGATTCGTCCGCAAGCCATTTTTGATTTACCCCGCGCACGCTCATAATATGTTTTAGGTTTTCGCTGAATGTGAGCATATTTATCCCTCCAATTGAATTATATTATTTGCTTACATACTTATCAATATTTTTATGTTTTTTAATAACCTTATTGACACTTACGATTACGTAAGTTAAAATCATAATAAAGACGTATAGGAGGTGTTAAAATGAATAGCATAGAGCTTAAATTTGCCCGACAGAGAAAGTGCAGAACACAAAAAGAAATGGCCGATATTATCGGGAAATCGCTTAATACATACGCAATGAAGGAGCGGGGCGAAGTTGCGTTTTCCCTTGATGAAATCGTCACTATTTCTTTGAGTTTGGGACTCACAGCCGAACAAATTAACGATATTTTTTTTGATGGCAACTTACCGTTGCGTAAGTACGATTGCGTAATTACCCCTCCCATAACCTAATTGTAGCTAACAAGAGCCGTAAGTGAAATAGAGTATAGTTGATGATTAGAATCAAAAACATCTATTTTTATTGCAGGAAAGAAACTGCAACATACAAATAGGCCATGAGGAGGGGGAATTAAAAACGTGAGCACAAAAAAGAGTTTTATTCTTTACCATGATTACCGACAGCATTTAGAATTGCTTTCCGATGAGGAAAAAGGAAAATTGCTCATGGCATTGTTTGATTATTCTGAGGCCGGAATACTTCCCAATTTCAACGGTATGTTGAAAATGGCCTTCTCTTTTATTAAAGCACAGATTGACCGAGATGCGGCTAAATATGCTGCCGTATGTGAGAAAAACCGGGAAAACATACAACGGAGATGGAAAAAAGAAGATGCCGAGGCATAGAAACGTATAGGAACGTATACCAGCGTATACCACTCTATACTAAATGTACCGATACTGATATTTATAATGATACGGATAAAGATAAAGAAAATGGCACAGATAAGGGGGGTTATAGGGGGGAGGTGCTTTGTGACAGTCCCAGGAATGTCCTACGGACTGTCCTTAGGATTGTCCATAGGACAAAATTTAATTAACAGCCACAAGCCGCTAAAACTGGTCCGGACGTTCATTTTACCGGGTTTTGATTGATTTACCGGTTGTCTCCTCTAATGAATGCGGTTTTAGCGGTTTGTGGGTATTAATAAACCAAAAATAACAATTATGGAGGGTTTGAAATGAGAATACCGGAAATTGTCCCACTAACGCATGACTTGTTTTCTCCATTGTTGGAATTGGAGGAACAGGCAAATAACAAAAAGGCAGAATTTCAACAAGCAGTTAATAAGCTCAATAAGCATGTCTTAAGAGTTGAGACGAGGATTAACCAGGAACGAGAGACTATTAAAAATAGGTTGTTTGAGCTTGACCGGGAAGAAAAGGAGCTTCAAGAGATAATACGGGAAATAACAAAGAAAAAGCTTGAAGCGTCCTTACGCAACACCGCCTTTGATGATGAAGGAGAGCTTCAAACAGTCAAGGCGCGAATATCGGAGATTCCGCAGGAGCAGGAGGCATTAAAAGAGCTTTTGGAAGAAATTAAGGTATCATCAGAAGAAAGGGAAAGATATAACGAGCTATACGACATAGCCAGGGGAAAAGGACAGGAAACCAATGAAGCGATGAAACAAAGATTTCCGGAGATTAAGAAGGTTTTTACTGTAATAAATGACCAATTTCAAGCTTCTGTTTGGAATGAGGGCGGTTTTTCTTACGAAAAGGCTTTAAGCAGCGCAAGCAATAAAATATATGAATTACAGAAAGGGGAATAAAACCATGAAAAGAAAAACTAATGTTCGCCAGTCAATGGCAGACAAAGCAAGGGAGCGCATGATTACCCGCCATGATGGGAGAAATGCTCATAGGACCACAGCAGAGGAGGCAAGAAAACGAATGATTGCCCGGCATGATGGAACCGCAGCCGAGGACACACAAAAGGCGATTGCTGATTCTATGCGGACCGTTACAGATGAAGAATACCGCGCAGCTATTGAAGGGCTGGAGATAGAAGCGACACTTGACGAGATGTTCAAACGAGCCTATAAGGACATATACGGCGGCAGTAACGCACAAGAGAAACCGGAAAGACAACAGCAGCGGACCGCAGACGAGGCCAGGGCTGCCATGATAGAGCGCATGAGCGGAAACTGCCCGGACAGGATACCGGGCGGGAAATAATTCCGAGTAAATGTCACACCATAAAAAAGGGGCAGGAAGAGCATTTTTCAGGCGATAAGACAATAAAAGGGAGGGAAAATCCATGGAAAACAGGCTAAGAGAAATTTCTGAAGAAGCTTACAAGATTAGCCAATCATTTACCCCGGAAATATCCACTTTGAAAACCTCAGAGGACGTTAAAAAAATTGCACTTGCCATTGAGGAAATAGATTTAAAATTTGATGAGCTGGACGATTTACGATATAAGGCCATAAGGATATGCAGCAGCTTTATTAAAGATGCCGTCTCCAGGGTTGGCCGGGAGGCTATAGAAAGGCTTTTGCAAGAAAATGAAGATGACGAACTGTCACGGAAAAGGGTATCCGTTATTTTACGGGACATAATGAACGAATAAAAAAAACAGGAGCCCCCGCTCCTGCCCTGTGCTTAATGGCTTAATTATATGGATTTATTCCATTATAACGCAGGGCGGGAGGTGCTACAAGTGACAAATGAAGAATTGGCTTTGCTTATACAAAGCGGATGCCGGGAATACATACCGCAGTTATGGACCCAGGTTAAACGCTTTGTTTTCATGAAGGCGGGACAATACGAAAAGCATTTATCCGGATGCGCCGCCGATGGGGAGGACCTCCAGCAGTCCGGATATTTTGCCATGATGGAAGCCGTAAAATACTATAGTCCTGAAAAGGGATATAAATTCATTACATACTTGGATTTTACATTAAAAAAAGCATTTAGACAGGTTGCGGGAATTGAGAGCAGCCGCAGGGATGCGGCACTTTTAGCGGTTAGCCTGGATGAGCTCATAGGGCCGGATGATAACGACATAAGGAGAATTGACCTTATTGAGGATACCGCCGCGCAAGCCCCATTTTATAAGCTTATGGAGCGGGATTCTCTTAACGAGGCAAGGAAAATCATAGAAAAGGCACTGGAGAGGGTAAACGAGCAAGCCCGGCAGCTTATAATACTAATCTATTTTGAGGGGAAAAGCCTAACGGAAGCGGCAAGTATAGCGGGATATTCTTCACGGCAGGCAGCGGAGCAAGCGCATTATAACGCCTTGCGAAAAATCAGGAACAGCAGCGCAGCCGATAGACTAAAAACCGTTTTAAATGACTTAAGCGAATTTGATTTATATTCAGAGGCATTAAAGGGAACAGGACTAAAGCCTTTCCGGGAACATTGGGAAAGCTCAACCGAAAGAACAAGTATAAAGCATATGGCATATGAAAGGAGAAAAGCCCATGACAACCAATTTAACGAAAGCATATGAAATGCGTTTTCAGAGTCTTAAAAAGCTTATGGCCGACTATCACACAAACGAACAGGCAAAAAGGATAATTGACCAGGCATTAAAGATTTATAATTCTTTTTATCCTGATTCCGTGCCTTACAACACATTCAGGAAATTTTATATTGAGCGGTCTGGCGTTTCTGTTCGCCAGATTTCCGAAGAATGCAATATTAATCCCAGGACGGTATATAAACATATTGATAAAGTATTACATGACCTGATGCCCATTGTTTACGGCGTGGACGGTATTTTATTTGAATGACGCTTTAAAAGCCTTTTTAAGCGTCATTATATGCTTAGCCTATATTATATTGTCTGTCTATGTCAAATAAAACGATGCCAGACGGCTATAAATTGACTTAAAGAGGGTTTATAGGATGTTATGGAGAGATGGAAACCAATATTATAAAAGGCTTAGGCAAAAAGGCATTATTCCGGAGGAATACCCAGATTTAAAATATAATGCCCAGCTTAATAACATTGTGCATAGTTGCATTTCAATTTTTCGTAGCCGGGTTAAAGCCGTAAGGTTAAAGCTTGTTTATTTGTACTCAATGAAAAGGCAGCATAAGCAATTTAATAATCTATTGGGGATATGTAGCAAATTTAAAACCGGAGGTTACACAATAGGAATAGCAATAGAAGCCCTGGAAAGAGGGGAAAATTATTCCATAGCGGTTTTTTTGCATGAATTGGCACACATGATAACAAGCCAAGGCCACACAAAGGAATTTTATTTAAAATTGAATGAGCTTATAGACCAATACAACCGCGAAACCGGTAAGGAAATAAAGGCTATAGGGGGGCGAGAAAATGCCAAAGATAAGTATTATAATACCCGTTTATAATGTTGCTCCATACCTTAGAGAATGCTTAGAGAGTATCCAAGAGCAGACATTCAAAGATTTTGAGGCGATTCTTGTCGATGATGGCAGCACGGACGGCAGTGGGCAAATTTGCGATTGGTATGCCAGCAAATACAAGCGTTTTAAAGTCATACATAAAAGTAACGGCGGCGTTTCGTCTGCCCGTAACATGGGATTAGATATAGCCCAGGGGGAATTTATAGGATTTGTAGACCCGGACGACTTTATAAGTCATGATTTTTACGAAAAGTTATTGCATAGGATAGAGAGCAGCGGCGCGGATATATCTATAAGCGATGTAAACGTGATAAATAAAAATGGTTTTGCAATAGCTTTTTTTGAACAAACAAAGGCACAATCAAGAGAAAGCTATGCCGGATCCGATATATTTAGAGCCTTAATGAAAGGTGAAATTGCAGGGAGTTGCTGTGATAAGCTTTTCCGGAATTCGCTATTTTACAATACGAGATTTAATGAGGCAATTTCAAAGGGGGAAGATACCGAAGTATTGTTACGAATTTTACCTAAGACAAAAAAAGCAGTATTTGAGGGAAAAGCAAAATACTTTTACAGGATGCGAAAAGGAAGTTCTATACATTCAAATTACACATTTCAAGAAATATCACAAGTATTTTTAGTTTCCGACCTAATTGGCACTACAAAGGAAAAATATTTTCCTGAAGCCGGGGGAGAATGCGAGTTTTTTCAATGGATGATAAAAACGAGCGGTATAATAAGGTTATTCGCGGATAAACGCGAAAACCGACAGTGTATAAAATAATGTAATTAACAGGAGCGGGACAGTTTCCCCGCTTTTTTTATATTCATAACTGTCATTCTTACCAATAAAGCAAGAAAAATTGTAATTTGCGTAAGTTAGATTGTAAAATGGGTAACTTTAATTTACATCATAGAAACCACAGGATAGAATGAAATTAACGGGAGCCCGTCGGCACAGGGGGAAAGATGCCGCCTCTTTTATATAGATTGTTCTTTGAAAATTCAATTATGGTAAGGTAAAAGGGGGCAGCAAAATGGCAAAGATTATTAATCTTTGTACAGTTAAAACATCGGAAAGGCGCAGCAAAGAATACAAAGTGTCTCCAGAAGCACTTTTGACCGTTCTTAAGAGGATTAAAGATACTGACCCGCACGGATACAAGAACATCATTAAGGCGGTTTGTATTTATGGAGATATTCCTATACAACATCTTATAAAGATGAGTAGGGAGGCAGCGCGATGATAAGAGCCATTGATTATGCAAAGGTTGAGACGCTTTATCCGTTTCTTGCCAAACGGATTGGCGAAAATAAATTTCAAGATGCAAAAATCATAAGCATTTACCAGGACATGAAATATTCATGCCTTTGGATAGACCTGCAAGGGCCAAATATAGGTTACGCAGGTTGGGCCGTTGCAAAAGTACAGATGACCCCAAATTGTAAGAAGTCTGCAATGCTTTTGGAATTTGAGGAAGTGGACGGACGGTCTATTATGTGTCATGATATGGGAATTCATTATATGCCCTTCAAATCGATTTAAGACCGCCAAGCAGCGTTTTATTTTGCACTGACGATATTTAATACCTGTTCAAGAAAAAATAGGCCGTATATGGCCTTTTTTGTTTAATAAAAAATAAATGTCAAATTGGTAATAAGTGTATAGCTCTTTTCTTGACAGCATATCAATATTTCGATAAAATTTGAATATAATAAATGTGGAGGTGGATAAAATGCCGATTATTAGACCAAGCTCAGACTTAAGAAACAACTATAACGAGATTTCGGAGTTTTGCCATAAATACAAAGAACCGGTATATATCACAAAGAATGGTACGGGAGACCTTGCGGTTATGAGTATTGAAACATATGAAATGCTTGTCGGAAAATTTGAGTTATATACTATGCTTGAAAAGGGATTGGACGATATTAAACATGGGCGCGTAAAACCTGCAAATGAAGTATTTGCACGGATAGAAAGCAGGTTGCGAAATGCTAAAGTATAATCTGGTTATTGCGGAAGCTGCCGAAGCGGACCTTGATGAAATTGTGGACTATATTTCATATGAGTTAAAAGAGCCAACTACGGCTTTAAAACAGCTTGCAAGAATACAGGAGGCTATGGCGACTTTGGAAGAATTACCGGAACGTCATAGCCTTGTGCAAGATAAATACTTGGCAGCGAAAGGAATAAGAAAGCTGCCGATAGATAATTACCTGATATTTTATACCGTGAACAAAAGCACAAATACAGTTAACATTGTCCGTGTTCTGCATGGTAGACGTGATTGGGAAAGCATATTATAGCGCCTATCCTGCTTCCCGTGAGCATGGGTGATGCGATGTTTATATATTAAGATTTAGATTAAAAAAGTTAAGGAATGGTGTCAGTGTTTAAATTACTCAAGGTGAATGGAAAAGCTAGAAGGGGAGAGTTTCATACTCCGCATGGTGTTATTCAAACCCCTGTTTTTATGAATGTAGGAACACTTGCAGCAATAAAAGGTGCGGTTTCAACAATGGATTTGAAAGAAGTAGGCTGCCAGGTGGAACTTTCAAATACTTATCACCTTCATCTGCGGCCCGGGGATAAGGTTATCAAGGAACTAGGCGGGCTGCATAAATTTATGAACTGGGATAGGCCAATTCTTACCGATAGCGGCGGCTTCCAAGTATTCTCACTGGCAGCACTGCGAAAAATTAAAGAAGAAGGAGTATATTTCTCTTCGCATATCGATGGAAGAAAAATTTTTATGGGTCCGGAAGAAAGTATGCAAATACAATCCAATTTGGCATCTACCATTGCTATGGCTTTTGATGAGTGTGTTGAAAACCCTTCAACCTATGAATATACAAAAGTATCCTGTGAACGGACAGTCCGCTGGCTGATTCGCTGTAAAAATGAGATGGAAAGATTGAATTCCCTTCCTGATACCATTAATAAACAGCAAATGCTGTTTGGCATCAACCAGGGCGGTATATATGAAGACCTGAGAACAGAGAATATGAAGCAGATTGCTGAACTGGACCTTCCCGGATATGCCATTGGAGGGCTTGCAGTAGGGGAGAGCCATGAGGAAATGTACAGGATTATAGATGTGGTAGAGCCTTACATGCCGGTCAATAAACCAAGATATCTAATGGGTGTGGGCACCCCGAGCAATATACTTGAAGCTGTATCACGGGGTATTGATTTTTTTGATTGTGTAATTGTTAGTAGAAACGCACGGCATGCCAACTTGTTTACCGAACATGGTACAATGAATCTATTAAATGCAAAATATGAGTTGGACGATAAACCGATTGACCCCGATTGCGGCTGTCCAACATGCAGGCATTATTCGAGAGCATATATCCGCCATTTATTCAAGGCGAAGGAAATGTTAGGGATGCGGCTATGTGTACTTCATAATTTATATTTTTATAATAAGCTAATGGAGAATATAAGAAATGCAATAGAGAATGAACAATTTCAGGAATACAAGAAAAAGAAGCTTGCAGACTTTAGTAATAGGTTATAATAATTTTATTGTCCGCTGTTCACAGTTTGTAGTTCAGGGAGTTATTACTTGATATCATTAACTGTGAACTTCTTATAGAAGTAGGAGAACATGATATGTATGACAAAGTGTATGGAAGATTGTTAAGATGTATGAGTCCTTTTCACCATAAGGTATTGAGATTTAATTATGATCTGCCGTTAGAACAATTGAAAGAAATATTGAAGACCATTGTTGAAATAATAGACCAGAGTTACAACCTGGATATTATATGCAAATCCCAGGACAGGTTGGAGTATGACGGTAGGGCGTGCAAAGGATATAAAGAATTGACATTATCGGAACTAAAAACCATATTTGATGACGAACAATTGCTATATAACTTTGGGAATGAGCATGCCTGGATGAAAGTAGGACTATTCAGTGAAAAACTGGACTGGTATTTAAGAATATTTATCGAGGATGAGAAAAACTTGAGTCGATTAGAACCCAAGATAGGGAATGTAGAGGTATATGCCTGTGATGATGTAATCGCAAAAATAGCAAAGCAGCTGGAAGATCAAACTGTGGGACATATGCTTATTGAAGGAGCCAAAAAATACATTGAAGAAATTTATATTTAGGTTTATTTAGCATTTGTACTTGAAGGAACAGCATAGAAAAGCTATAATAAATTAAGGCTGTTAATTTAGCATAAAAAAATATGAAACGGAGGTGTAATGAATGCCACAAGAAACTAATATTTTTGCAATCTTAATACCGTACATCATTATTTTTGCCGTGTTCTATTTTATATTAATTCTGCCCCAGAGAAAAAAAGATAAGAAGATTAAGGCCATGCTTGCTGCTTTGAAGGTGGGAGATGAGGTTCTAACCATCGGAGGAATCTATGGTAAGATTGTAAATATTAAAGATGATATTCTTACAATAGAGGTAGGTGCTGATAAAACAAAGCTAAGAATTGCCCGTTGGGCAGTAAGAAGTGTAGAAAATTCTGCACAATAAAGTCATAAATTGAATTCCTCCGAATAAATTTATAGTACGGAATAATTATTCGGAGGGATGATGGTGGGAAAGGCTGATTTTTCTTTTCAAAATCTAACTTCAGAAAATGGGGTAAGTATAAGTACTATTTTAAGAGGAGTAATTTTAGCATATATTATTACGTTATTAATTTTCTTGATATTTGCAGTATTTATTACTTATACCAATTTCCCGGAAAGTGCAATACCAACTGTTGTTGTAGCTACAACGGTAGTAAGTCTAATTATTGCAGGTGCCGGAGTTGCAAAGAGGGCAAAAAGCAAGGGCTGGCTTAACGGAGCAATAGCAGGTATTACTTATATGATAATATTATATTTTATAAGTTGTCTTGCTCTTACAGGCTTTGTTTTTGACAAATATGTAATCTATATGCTAATTTTAGGATTATTTACTGGTGCTTTCGGAGGTATTATAGGTATTAACCTTAAGGAGAGCAGTTCAAGAATAAAAAAGTGAGAAATAAAAAATACTTTTCATAAAAAAAATAATATGCTATAATACCATTTGACAAAAAGTAGAGGGGGAAGTCTTAATGAAACATATAAAAACGCTTAGCGGTGCTACACTGAAAGATAGTGCAGCTCATGGCGGATGCGGCGAATGCCAGACTTCATGCCAGTCAGCTTGCAAAACTTCGTGTACTGTAGCAAATCAAAAATGCGAGAAATAATTAAAAAATTTCTTGGTAAAGTACATAATCGGGGACATTCCTCGGCGCAGGAGAGGTGTGTCTTCGCACCTTAGATCTATATAATTTGCAGTAGCCCAGGCGGTGCCTGGGCTACTGCAATGAGTAGGGGAATTAAACGATAAGGGGTTACTCAGTAAATGGGAGATAAACTCCTGCAAATTAGATTAGTGAGGGAAAGTTCAATGATGCACAAATTTTCAATGAATGGTATTAATATCGTACTGGATGTCTATAGTGGAGCAGTGCATATAGTAGATGATATTGTCTATGAGGTGTTGGACCACTATATTCAAAATAGTAGGAACGATATTATAAAAATACTAGGAAACAAATATTCGGTTGAACAATTAGAAGAAGCGTACAATGAAATTGCTGAACTTCAGGAGAAAGGGTTACTGTTTACCCATGACCCATACCAGGAATATATAAATTTTTGGGACAAACAGTCGGTTGTAAAAGCCCTATGTCTGCATGTATCCCACGATTGTAATTTGAGATGTCAGTATTGTTTTGCTTCTACCGGCAGCTTCCATGGTGATAGGTTGCTGATGAGCAGTGAAGTGGGGAAAAAGGCAATAGATTTTGTAATAAATAATTCTGGGAAACGTCGAAATATTGAAATTGATTTTTTTGGCGGGGAACCATTGATGAATTTCAATGTAGTGAAGGATGTTGTTGAATACGCAAAGGCTCAAGGAGCAAAATATGGAAAAGAGTTCCGTTTTACCATTACTACCAATGGATTGCTGCTCAATGAAGAGATAAAAAAATATATAAATGAGAATATGTCTAATATTGTTTTAAGCCTGGATGGGACAAAAGAAGTAAATGATGAGATGAGAGTCAGGGTTGATGGTAGAGGTTGTTATGACGATATTGTCCCTAAATTTATTGATATGGCAGATTCCAGGGGACAGGATAATTATTATGTAAGAGGTACATTTACAAGAAAAAATCTTGATTTTGCAAAAGATGTGCTGCACCTCGCAGATTTGGGTTTTAAACAAATTTCTGTAGAACCTGTGGTTGCGCCAGAAAGTGAAGGGTACGCATTGAAGGAAGAAGACCTGCCTGTATTATTTAAAGAGTATGAAAAGCTGGCGATAGAGTATCTTAATAGGAAAAAACAACAAAAAGGATTTAATTTTTTTCATTTTATGATTGACTTAACACAGGGACCATGTGTAGCCAAAAGACTTTCCGGATGCGGTTCCGGATATGAGTATCTTGCTGTAACGCCGGAAGGGGATATATATCCCTGCCACCAATTTGTAGGAAATCCGGATTTTAAAATGGGTAATGTAATGTCTGGAGAATTTAATACAAATATTCAGAATAGTTTCCGGAAATCTAATGTTTATACTAAAGAAAAATGCAAAGATTGCTGGGCCAAATTTTATTGCAGTGGAGGATGTCCGGCAAACGCATACCAGTTTAACGGAGATATTAATGAACCCTATTCAATTGGATGTGAGCTGGAGAGAAAGCGTGTTGAATGCGCATTAATGATACAGGCTGCACTTGCACTATAGTCTTATACCTTAAAACAACAGCTACAGGTAAAAAATGTGGAGCTGGTTTTAATTAATACTAATATAACCTATTGTGTTAGTTTAAATATGGTGGAAAGAACGTTGCGGAAAGGCTCTAAGCCTTGTAGCTTCGTTCTTGGAATCATATTTAAACTATATATGTTGCAAAAAAGATTTTACAGAATCGTTCAGGAACGTGACATGAGGAAGGTTTGAAACCACTGAAAAAGTTCGATTTGGCAGGAAGAAGAGGCAAGACTCGGGGACTGGACCTCTTGTCTTGTGTGGTTTTTACAAATGTACGTGATACTCGTCCGGCAAGTCACATTCCTTCTTACGTGCTTTTATGTAACATTTTTGGTTCAACGATAAATTTTGTGATAGATAGCACACCTACTCTGTCAAGAGATAGTCTACAGGAAAATTATTGATATATCTTCCTGTAAATTGGAAACATAAGTTTTCCTACATTCCGTATATTTTCCTATGTATAGCTATTATCCCTATATAGGATAATTATAGCAATAACAGTAGTTATATGTATCCTAAGCACCTTGAAAACTAAAAATTTAAGCACATTCAAATTCGTATTTTACTCTAATTTCCCAATTATCACGGTTACGATATCCATAGGCTCTACGCTTAATGTTTTTAACCTTATGGTTATTGCCTTCTGTAGTGCCATTAGATATCGGATAGTCGTAATAATTTAGGATATATGGCATCCAGTTATCAAGAGTTTTTATGAATTCCTTTAGCTTAGGAATATCATACTCTGCTACCAGGTCTTTGTAATATGATAAGAATGCTAAAGCATCTTCCTTGGTTGTAATATCAAAGAAGATCCTGAATTCTTCTTTGAGGTAATGAAGATTTTCTAACTCCTCATATTTTGAAAAAGCCATCAGCAGATTGTTATATTCCTCAGCGCTAAGGTCTTCTATGTTTTTTAATATAGCCCAGCGTATTTTAAATACTTCACCTTTTTCGCCATGCTTACGTGCATGATTTTGAATATGCTTTCTTTCATCATCTACACAGTTATGAAGATGTTGTGATATATGGAATCTATCTATAACCGGCTTTGCATTGGGCAGGCATTCTAATACCGAATAGCAGTAGCTTTTGCTCATGTCCATAGAAATTGCTTCAATTCCAAGCCTTACATCTTCCGGTAAACTTTTAAGGTAGGATACTACATCTTCCTTCTTTCTACCGGAGAGAATAGCAACTACCTTACCGGTTTCCTGATTATAGATGATCGTATCATAGTTATGGCCTTTTCTAGTGGCGATATCATCAATACCTAAAAGTCTAAGTGGCCCAGGCTTACATGCTGCAAGGGATTCTTTTGCATAATGGCTGTATATCCTTTGGCATGCGCCTTCACTAGCGCCTACAATATTACTGACATTTTTAATAGTGTTTTTATGGGCTAGCGTAAAGATATATTACTCATAGGCAATAGTATAACGCTGATATTTTCTGATAAAAGCAAAGTATTCATCAAATGGATGTTCTGGGTTACAATCGCAGACATAACGCTTTTTCTCAAGCATGATAACCGTATCCATGCCCCATATAGGCAGATGCTTATATGTCTGATACCTTTTGTCATGCACGGTATACGTGATACGACCACAATGGGGACACACGGCAAAATCAAACGCAGATATTGCAAATACTTCAAATATACCATTATTTACATTGGAATAGATTACCTCTATCCCTTGCAATCCAATTAGTTTTCGGATAATATCATAATTGGTATTCATATCCGATACACCCCCTTTTCTATTTTGGATTGCACTTAAAATCATAAGGGATGTATCGGATTTTTTGTACTCTTTTTACCAGTGGACTGGTAATGTAATTTATGGTGAATCTATCGTTTCACAAAATTCGTGGTTGAACCACATTTTTAATGCAACTTATATAGCACAACGAGTTTGATATAGCACATGTGATTTCAATGGATTGATCTGGTAGTCTCTCTAACTACTAATTGGGGATTCAAAATAATTTTTCTATATTCGCACTGTTCATTATTAATACGTTTTAATAGGAGTTCTGCAACCATCTTTCCCATTTCATAAAATGGTTGCCTTATAGTGGTCAGGTTAATGCTGGCTGTTGATGATATAGGTATATCGTCAAATCCTATTATACTTAAGTCCTCTGGAATTCTCATCTTCATTTTTTTGTATGCTTCGATGATTCCGATAGCCATAAGATCGTTTCCTGCCACTACTGCAGTAGGTTTATTTTCTTTTCTTTTAAGCAATGATAGCCCATATTCATACCCTGTCTCCATTTTTAAATCTCCGTGGGTTACAAAATCTTCGCGGTATTCAATACCAAAGTTTTCTAGTGCATTTTTATATCCGTTAAACCGTTCCACGCTTGATGTAGAATTGACTGGACCGGTTAAAATTGCTATTTTGCTGTGTCCCAGTTCTATTAAATGTCTTGTTGCTATATAACCTGCCTGAAAATTATCAAGTATTACTACATCACCTTCAAAGGATTTAAGATATCTATTTAAAAGTACGACTGGACAATTCATGGATTTTAAAACAGAATTAAGATTGTCACTTTCCATAGCTGATGTCATAACAACACCTGCAAAGCCATATTGTTTTGCAGCTTTGAGATATAATTCTTCTTTTTCTGTACTATACTCGCTATCGCACAAAACAACCATATAGCCATTTTGACTTAATATATTTTCTATAACCCATGTCAATTCAGAATAAAATGGGTTTCTAATATCTCCAATGATCAAGGCAATAATATCTATCCGTCCAAGCACTAATCCTCTGGCAAGAGAATTAGGTTGATAGTTATAGATGTCTATTATTTTTTTTACTTTTTCCCTAGTAATCGGGTTAACGTTAGGGTTATTAGTGAGTACTCTTGATACTGTTGACCTTGATACACCGGCTATTTTTGCGATATCATTGATAGTGTTTTTTTTCATTAAAGCGCCTCCTTTCCTTCTAAGGTAGTGTCAAAAATTTTATCAACTTTTGACCTGTACCCTTTGATTTTATTGACTTTTATTTAAAATTTATCTTACCCCTATAAAATTGGAAATTGAGAATGTATAGATTTGAAAAGAGAAAGGTACTTTCCCCCTTTTATCTGGTATAATGTTGTTGTGAAGACTAACACCCCAGAAAGGAGATAAGTACCTTTGAACAACATTATATCAGTTTTACTACTATACATTCAATTACAATATCAAATTATTATATATCTTATGTGTTGCGTTCTTGGCAAACACTCTCCCCGCAAGTATTACGATGAGCCTGTTAAAAAAACCTACCGTAAGCTTGTGGTAGATGAAATGCCTATTATTAAAACCCTTGAGAAACTTGATTACAAAAAGCTTATTGCTGATCAGCTTAAAGCTACTGGCAAACTCATTACCCCAGTGAAGAGAAGGAAACCTTCTACTGTCCCTGAAACTATAACCTGCCCCAGGTGTAATGCCTCTCATGATTACCTGTACGATAATACAGGCGGCAGAGGTCAGTATTTATGCAAGGTTTGTGAGTGTACCTTCAATAAGAAGAACTACTATCTCAAAAACCTTTTATTCTGCTGCCCTCACTGTGGTAAGGTTCTTACTCAACAAAAGCAGCGTAAGGACTTTAATATCCATAAGTGTAAGAATCCTAAATGTCCATATTACCTTAACAAACTTAACTCAATCTCTTTTGTTGCCTATTTTAATTTTCTAAGGCCACACTCAACATTGGAAGGTAAAGTTCCAGTAGTATTGGAAGAACTATCTGCACTTCCCAATATGCCTGCCAGATGGCAGATACTTATTAAGATGCCACAGGCCTATATTGAAACACAACAATCAGCTTAATCATTTTCTCTATATAAATAAATCAAAAAATGATATAGCAGTAGTCACCGGATCTGTGGAGTTTGTGGGTAACCTGTGTGCAAAGTGTTGGCAACATGCTTTTCGTTGTCAATGCTTTGTGCACAGGTTATCCATGCCCCGGGCGGGTTATCCATAAACTCCATAGGTCTATTAGATAGTGCCTCGCCATTCAGGAACATGCCATGGCACATTCCTTCTTCGTGCAAATCTTCAGTATTTAAATCTCAAAGTGCAACATTACAATTTTTGTTATTATTGGTAGCTCAACCCCTTCTAAACCAATATATTTATAGAATTATCCCTAATTTAAATTTAGTTTAATAAAATGGCAAGAAAGCTCTAAAATATAAAGTAGGTTATGGTTTGGAATCGATTTCAATATTCAAGCTAATTCCTTTACTGAAATAATAACACATTTTATCTGAGTAATTCAATAAACATATTAATAATTTATCATACATTTAATTTTTACAAAGTCAAAAAGTAATGCAATAGCAATTATAGACAAATTTGAAGAAGAATCGTGCTATAAAATTGTTAAATTTTTAATGTGAATAAGATTTTCAGAGCAAATCAATGGAAATGATACATAAATAAGCTTAATACAGAATTTTGCTATTTGCAAAAACGTATATGCAGAAAGTATAATCCCATATTTGACACTTGACGAATACAAAAAGCCTGATAAGGCTTGATATTAAAGGGTTTCAGGCTTTTGATTAAATAAAAAATTTGCGTAGTTTTTTAAAATTCTTGCTAATGCTGCATTTGCTGTCATTTAACAAATCGGCAGATATGATTTGAAAATTAAGATTAAAATAATAAAATCACTAGAAAATACGCACTTTTAGAAAATCAAATTTGACACAAAAATGTGCTATTTTCAAGGCTTTGAGCACTGTTTGAAAAGTTGCAACTGTCAAAGACCCGAGAATTTTGCTATTTGCAAAAACGTATATGCAGAAAGTATAATTATTACAACAATACGATATTCTTTGCAGTATTTTTATAGATATAATCTTAGAAATTAATTATCTTTTATTGATTGTTAGGTTCAGCAATCAATTGTGTTCCAGGTAATAATTTCAAGAATGTATTTTAAATAAATTTGGGATCGGTTCCAATAGTCTAGCATAGAGATATTTTTGATTCTTTTACAACCTTGTTGGTCTACTAGGGAAAAACGTTTTCGATGTTTTATTTTCAGTAATATTAGTTCCAGGCGGTTTATTAGCAATTATATGTTTTTATGTTTTATAGAAGGAAGGTAATCCTTATGAATTCAACAGATATTGGTGTTTGGCCGCTCAACATCGTACAAGGTATGATAAAAGAGGTTTATAACAATATAGAATATGATGTTTTTGAGGAAAAGCCGGATAACCTATATATGAGTCTCGTCAATACGGCAAATTTATATCCAGATAAACTGGCACTTATAGAGCAGAATAGAAAAGTGACTTTTAGAGAATTTAAGGAATTGGTGGATATAGTTGCTTCAAATCTTTATTCCATTTATGATGTAAGAAAAGGTGATAGAGTAGCTTTATTAATGGTTAACAGCATAGATTTTTGTGTATCTTTTTATGCTTTAGCGAAATTGGGATCGATCTCAGTACCTTTAAGTACAAAGTCTAAAAGTACAGAATTAATCCATCCTTTGAAGGATTCGGGGGCAAAAATTTTGATCTTAAATGAACAATGGTGGAAAAATGTTAAAGATATTATTCATTTAACCTCGATAGAATATTGTATAATATCAGGTAGTAAATGCTGCAGAAATATTAATGGAAAGGTAATGGAGACATTATATAAAAAAGAAGAAGCTGGCATTGGTATAGAGTACGATTTACCAAAAGCTCATGATCCTGCTGTTATTATGTATACTTCAGGTACAACGGGATCACCAAAAGGCGCATTACTCTCACATTTTAATATTTTACATGGCGTTATCAGTTACAAAAGAATTTTTAATTTAAGCTCTGATGATAGTACAATTATTGCTATTCCAATATTTCATATCACGGGACTTGCCGCACTTTTAGCTTTATTTGTTCATATTGGAGGGACGATATATCTTTTACCGTATTTTGATGCTCAAAAAGTGCTTGATGTAATTAAAACCAATCATATAACCTTTCTACATGGTTCACCAACAGTATTTATACTTCTTCTTGAACAGTCTAGAAATTTTGGAGAATTAAAAAGTTTGAAAAAAGCTGCATGTGGCAGTGCCAATATGCCCCCTGAAGTTTTAGCTAAAATCAAAAGATGGTTGACACATATGGATTTTCATACCGTTTATGGTCTTACGGAAACAAGCTCTCCTGCTACTGTTTTTCCAACAGATGTCTACAGCAGCAGCAAAATTGGCTCATCGGGGTTACCTATCCCTGGACTTGAAATAAAAATTGTTGATGAGCAGGGAAATCAACTTTCTCCTAATGAAGTTGGTGAGCTCCTGGTAAAGGGACCGGTGGTTTTGGAAAAGTACTGGAATAATACTGAAGCCACTGCCAATAGCATAAAGGATGGATGGTTTAAAACGGGAGACCTGGCGAAAATTGATGATGACGGGTATATATACATTTTAGATAGGAAAAAGGACATGATCAATCGTGGTGGAGAAAAAGTTTATTGTCTTGAAGTTGAAAATGTTTTATATGACCATCCTGCCATTAAGGAGGTTGCGGTCATAGGAGTACCGGATTCTGTATATGGGGAAGTGGTGAAAGCGGTTATAGTTCTCAATAAAGGATGTACACTTACAGAAAAAGAAATTAGGGAATGGATGAGTAAAAGGCTGGCTAAATATAAAATTCCCCAATATATTCAATTTATTGATGATATGCCGCGTACCGATAACGGTAAGATAAGTAAAAAGCTAATTCGGGAAATTTATGGTTGACATTTAAGTACAAACGAAGGGTTTTATAGAAATTTGGGAACGATTCCATTAATTATTAATGTGCTGAAAAGTCTAGAAAAGAGTATTGCAATAATTTTTATTATACATTCATTATTAACTTGATACATAGGGGTGAGAAAATGAAAGCAAAATTTATTAGCAGTAAAGAAGCAGCTGCAATGATAAAAGATGGTGCTACCATTGCTACTGTTGCCATGACGTTGATAAGTGCATCTGAATCTGTGTTAAAAGCAATAGAGAATAGTTTTCTAGAGACAGGAAGACCCAAAAATCTAACTTTACTACATTCTGCCGGTCAAAGTGACAGAGTCCGTGGAATACAGCATCTTGCCCATGAAGGATTGGTGACAAGAATCATTGGTTCTCACTGGGGACTTCAGCCAAGATGGATGGAGATGATAGCAAATAATAAGGTGGAGGCATATTGCATGCCCCAGGGACAAATTGCACAACTATACAGGTCAATGGCATGCGGGCTACCGGGAAAATTATCTAAAGTGGGCTTAAGAACATTTATTGACCCAAGGTTAGAAGGTGGTAAGATGAATGAAAGGACCAAAGACCTGCCTGACCTGGTTGAAGTTGTAAATTTCAAAGGAGAAGAATATCTATTTTACAATGCAATACCGCTTGATTTTGTCATAATCAGGGGGACTACTGCCGATGAAATGGGAAATATTACTACCGAAGAAGAAGCCATGAAACTTGAAGTCCTTCCTGCGGTTTTAGCAGCTAAGCGTTTTGGGGGGAAGGTTATAGCCCAGGTGAAGAGAGTGGCACAAATAGGGACGCTTCATCCTAAACAGGTTGTTGTCCCGGGAGTTTTTGTGGATGCAATCGTAGTTTGTGAAAATCCAATGGAAGATCACAGGCAAACCTCTTCATGGTACTTTGACCCCGCATACTGTGGTGATATAAGAGTCCCTGTGAGCAGCATCAAACCACTGCCAATGTCTATCAGAAAGGTAATTGGAAGAAGGGCTATGATGGAACTTAAAAAGGATACTATCATTAATCTTGGCACAGGAATACCCAATGATGTAATAGGCTCAATCGCCGCAGAAGAGGGTATATCCGATGATATTATGATAACGGTCGAATCAGGCATATATGGAGGTGTTCAAGAAGGGGGTATAGATTTTGGGATAGGAAAAAATTTATATGCCATGATTGAACATCATGCTCAGATGGATTTCTATAACGGAGCTGGGGTTGATTTTACCTTTATGGGTGCAGGTGAGATGGATATTGAAGGAAATGTCAACTCTACCAAAATGGGTAACCGGTGCACAGGAGCCGGTGGGTTTATAGATATTACGCAGAATGCTAAACACGTTATTTTCTGCTCTACGTTTACCGCAAAAGGTTTGGAAATTAATTTTGATGGTGGAAAACTGAATATAGTGCAAGAAGGCTCAGTAAAAAAATTAGTTAGTAAAGTTGGTCAAATATCCTATAATGGATTGCTAGCCAGGGAAAAAGGACAGAGAATGCATTTTGTTACAGAAAGGGCGGTATTTGAATTGAGAAAAGAAGGACCGGTTCTAATAGAAATTGCACCCGGTGTAGATTTAAAAAGAGATATACTTGATCAAATGGAGTTTAAGCCTATCATTGATAAAGATTTGAAGATAATGGATTCAAGGATTTTTCAGGAAGGAAGTTTTGGTTTAAAAGATTTATTAAAATAAATTAAAAATAGAAAGAAGGGTTTATTGATGAGGTTAAAAGATAAAATTGCCATTATTACAGGAGCAGGCCGGGGGCTGGGAAAAGGAATCGCTTTAAAATTGGCCAGAGAAGGAGCCAAGGCTGTAGTAAGTGATATTGATGTTGAAAATGCCAATAACACCTGCAAGGAAATCCAGGAATTTGGCGGTACAGCCATAGCAGTACGGACCAATATAGCTGTAAAAGAAGATGTTGATAAATTATTTAAGGAAACAGCAGAAAAGTTTGGCGACGTTGATATATTGGTAAATAATGCTGGTATCAATAGAGACAGTATGCTGCACAAAATGACCCAGGAACAGTGGGACCAGGTAATAGCAGTAAACTTAACCGGCACATTTTATTGTACCCAAACGGCAGCAAAATTAATGAGAGAAAGGCAGTATGGAAGGATTATAAATATAGCATCTGCCAGCTGGTTAGGCAACATTGGACAGGCCAATTATGCTGCATCCAAAGCAGGGGTGGTAGGTCTTACAAAGACTGCTGCAAGGGAACTGGCAGCAAAAAATGTAACTGTAAATGCTATATGTCCCGGCTTTATAGATACGGATATGACAAGGGGAGTGCCTCCGAAAGTATGGGATATTATGATCAGTAAAATACCTGCAGGGAGAGCCGGAAAACCGGAGGATGTTGCGAATCTTGTAGCCTTTTTAGCTTCAGATGAAGCATCATACATTACCGGTGAAGTCATTAATGTAGGTGGTGGAATGGTCTTATAAATCAGAAAGGGGGGGTGAAAATGGAAATTAAAAAGGTTGCTGTCGTAGGAGCCGGCTTAATGGGCAGCGGGATAGCCCAGACGGTAGCCCAGGCAGGAATTGAAGTAATCAATATAGACATTTCCAACGAGCAGATAAAAAATGCCAGGGATAAGATAGCTGCAAATTTGGATAAATTGTTACAAAAGGGTAAGATGACGTTTGAAACGATAAATAACATATTAGACAAGTTAAGTTACAGCAACAGCTATGAGGGTGTCAAGGGAGCCAACTTAATCATAGAAGCAGTACCCGAAAAAATGGATTTGAAGAAAAAGGTATTTAGTGAATTAGATAAATTAGCAGATGAAAATACAATCATTGTTTCAAACACATCAGGTCTTAGTATATCTGAAATGGCATCAGTTACTACAAGAGTTGATAAGATAATGGGAGTACATTTCTTTTACCCAGCCCCCATTATGAAATTGGTGGAACTAATCAGGGGACTGGGAACATCCGATGAGACTTTTAATATAGTAAAGGAATTTTCATTAAAAATCAATAAAGAACCGGTGGAAGCACCGGAATTGCCGGGTTTTCTTGTTAACAGGATACTGGTACCAATGATGAATGAAGGAGCCTTTTGTGTGATGGAAGGCGCAAAACCCGAGGATGTGGATAAAGCAATGAAGCTTGGGGCGAACCTTCCTATGGGTCCACTGGAACTAGCGGATTTTGTTGGACTTGACGTTATGCTTGCCACCATGGAAGGCTTATACCAGGGCTTTGCCGATTCAAAATACAGGCCGTGCCCTCTAATCAAAACTTTGGTGAATGCCGGTCACCTTGGAAGAAAAAGTGGTAAGGGATTTTATGAATATAAATAATGAACACTGGGGGGATGTAAAGTGAGTAATTTAAAGGAGGTAGTCATTGTAAGCGGAGTTAGAACAGCTATAGGGGCCTTTGGTGGAAGTTTAAAAGATATACACCAAACGGATTTGGCCGGCCTTGTAATAAGAGAAGCGGTTAAAAGGGCAGGAATAGAAGATAAACTGGTTGATGAAGTGATAGTAGGAAATGTGGGGCAGATTGCAGAAAATGGATTTATAGGACGCATGTGCTCCCTAAAAGCAGGACTGCCGCTGGAAACAACAGCTTATTCTGTTAACAGGCAGTGCGGGTCGGGATTGCAGGCGGTAGCAGATGCAGTAATGGAAATTCAAACCGGGAACGCCGAGGTGGTAGTAGCCTGCGGTACAGAAAACATGAGCCAATTGCCCTACTATGTCAAGGGGGCAAGATTTGGATACAAAATGGGCCATGGACAGTTTGAAGATGGATTACTTACCATTTTAACCTGGCCGATGGGTCCCTATCACAATGGAATCACAGCGGAAAATGTAGCAGAAAGATTTAACGTAACAAGAGAAGAGCAGGATGCATTTGCGTTATCCAGCCAGGAAAAAGCAATCAAAGCAATCGATGAAGGAAAATTTAAAGAAGAGATTCTTCCTGTGGAGATTTCCTTAGGAAAAGGGCAGACAGCCATATTTGATACCGATGAGCATCCGAGAAGAGGCTTAACCATGGATAAGCTTGCAAAATTAAAGCCTGCTTTTAAACAGGGAGGGTCTGTAACGGCAGGTAACTCTTCAGGTATAAATGATGGAGCCGCAGCAGTAGTGTTGATGTCCAGGGAAAAAGCCGAACAGCTTGGATTAAAGCCGGTATTAACGGTCAAAGGATTTGCAGTAGCAGGAAACGAAGCTGAAATTATGGGATTTGCACCGGCACTGTCAACAAAGAAACTTTTAGAAAAGTTACATCTAAAAGTTGAAGATATAGACCTGATTGAATTAAATGAGGCTTTTGCATCTCAAGCAGTGGCAGTTGTAAGGGATTTAGGCCTGGATATAAATAAAGTCAATGTAAATGGAGGCGCAATAGCGCTGGGGCATCCTGTAGGTGCAACCGGTACTATCTTACCAGTTAAATTAATGTATGAGATGAGAAGGCGAAATGCAAAATTAGGTCTGGTGACTATGTGTATAGGAGGTGGTCAGGGGATATCAATGATCTTTGAAAACAACCTGTTATAAAAGACAAACAAAATAAACAAGTAAACAAGGAGGAATTAAAATGCGAAAAACTTTTAAATTACTTGCTCTGGTGGTTTTATTAACCTTTATGGTATCTGTAGTTTTCAGTGGCTGTGCCTCAAAACAAGTGAATAGTCCGTCGGATAAGAAAGACACAGGAGACAAAAAAGAAATACAACAAAAAGACGCACAACAGAAAGATACTCAACAGGTAATAAAGATTGCTTTCTTAAATCCTCTTTCCGGGCATAATGCCGATGCAGGACAACAGGATTTAAATGCTGCAAAGCTTGCGGTGAAGCATATTAATGATGCAGGAGGAATAAAGGCATTAGGCGGAGCTAAAGTAGAATTGGTTGTTTCCGATACAACCAGTGATCCAACTCAAGCCCAATCAGTAGCAGAGCGTACATTCAGCAGTAACAAAGTAGTGGGAGCTGTTGGTACAGGTATTAGTGCATTAACTTTACCAATCCTTCCGGTTGCAGAAAAGCATCAGATTCCAATCATCACAAATTCCATCAGTAACGATATTACAAAACAGGGATATAAATATGTTTTTGAGCCGGTACCAAAAGGCAGTATGTTTGGAGAAACTCAAGTGGCATTCTTAACAGCCCTTAACACAGACTTTAATCTAGGTATTAAAAAAGTGGCTGTTGTTTATGAAAATTCTGCCTATGGCGTTTCAACAGCAAAAGGAGTCAAAGGTATAGCAGAAAAGGCTGGTTTGGAAGTGGTTCTGGACCAATCCTATCCACAGGGTTTCACCGATGCGTCTTCACTGGTAACAGCATTGAAACGTTCAGGGGCTCAAGCAGTATTCCCGGTTGCATATACAACCGATGCAAAATTAATTATCAATACCATGAAGAGTATGAATTATAACCCGCTCATTATTGGCGGTGGTGCAGGGTTCTTATGGCCGGCCATGGGTAAGGAATTGGGAGAAAACATTAATGGATTGGTTTCAGTAGCATCCTGGAACTGGGATAGCAAAAATATAAGCCAAAACCCCGAGCTGTTAAAAATAACCGAGGACTATGAAAAGGAATTCGGTGAATTTATGACTGAACATGCTGGTCCGACTTATGTGGCAGTAATGTTATTAAAAGAAGCGATGGAAAAAACAGCATCAACAGACCCTAAGAAGATCAGGGATACTCTGGCAGAAATAGAAATCACATCAGGACCTGCATCCTTAATGCAACCCGGAAAACTAAAATTTGATTCAACTGGCTGGAACCAACATGTTCGTCCTGTCATGATTCAATGGCAGAATAACAAACCGAGGACGGTATTCCCGCTAGAAGATGCATCTTCTAAGATTATGGTTCCTAATAAATAACTGTCAATTACTTATAGACATCTAGCTTTAAAGCTAAGTATATCGCATTATTTTAAAATTGCAGGGGCAGGTCTTATGCCTGCCCTCATTATTAAATGAAAAAAATAGAAGGGGTGACAGGATGTCCTGGTTAATAGGTCAATCGATTATTAACGGATTATTAATTGGAGGCGTATATGCATTAATTGCAGTAAGCCTGACCATTATATTTGGAGTTATGAAAATCGTTAATTTCGCCCAAGGTGAATTTTTGATGGTGGGTATGTACGCTACGTGGTTGTTGTATTCTGCCATAGGCGGCAGCCCATACTTGCTAATTATACCTGTAGCTTTCATTATGTTTATATTTGGCTGGTTAGTTTACAAAATATTAATAAACCCTGTAGTAGGTAAAGGGGATACTGCATATATATTGCTAACTGTCGGATTATCGTTTTTTTTACAAAATGCAGCCCAATTGATATGGACTGCGGATTATCATACTGTAGAAACAACAATCAAAGGCCATTCTATACAATTGGGTGAACTTTCTATTTTAACTCCTAGGCTGATAGCATTTCTAGTAGCTATTGTTTTAGTTGCTGTAATTCATATATTCTTGAAGAAAACCGATATAGGCCGTGCAATGAGGGCTACAGCAGAAAATAGTCAGATTGCATCCATGCTTGGTATAAACCCTGTTGTTACTTATGCAATCGCTTTTTCCATAGGTGCTGTGTTGGCAGGCCTGGCAGGTGTTTTGTTAACACCTATGTTTTATGTTTTTCCGAGAGTTGGAGCATTATTTACAACAACAGCCTTTGTCGTAGTTGTACTGGGAGGAATGGGTAATATAACTGGCGCCCTTTTGGGAGGTCTATTAATAGGTTTGGTTGAGGCCTTCACCGGAAGTTTCATTGCTCTTGATTTGGCACCTGTAGGCACATTTGTAGTATTTTTATTAGCATTACTTTTAAAACCTGAGGGTCTTTTTGGGGGAGGTACACGTAAAGCATGAATATTTTAAAATTTCTTTTGAAAAACAAGTTGCTTTCGCTGGCATCAATAGCGTTACTTTTGTTTCCTCTATTTATCAGTTCCAGGTATATTGTTCATGTTATGGTACTGATCTTCATGTTTGCGTCCATGGGCGTGGCGTGGAACATCATTGGAGGCTATGGAGCGCAGATCTCATGGGGACATGCTTCTTTTTTCGCCATAGGCGCTTATACAAGTTTTCTCTTATTTTTAAAGTTTAATATTTCTCCCCTTGTTAGTATATTTCTCGGAATGATAGTATCCGTAATTGTGGCTTTTATTATTGGATATCCGTCATTCAGGTTAAGAGGTGTATTTTTTTCACTGGCTACCATTGCATTTGCTGAAATAGTAAAACTTTTACTCTTATATTTTAGTGATTTTACTGGAGGTGCAAATGGTTTAATGATAACTTTCACCGGTCAGAAACCGTTGTATCTGCAGTTTTATTCAGAAACACCCTACTATTATATTAGTCTGTTTTTAATGGTAATTATAATATTTCTAACATGGAAATTAGAAAATTCCAAGTTGGGATATTTCCTAAAGGCAATAAAAGAAGATGAAGATGCTGCGGAATCTTTGGGTATTAAGGCGTATAAAATTAAATTAATCACGTTTATGATAAGCGCAGCAATGATGGCAGTGGTAGGTACAATATATGCATTTAATATTGCCTATATAGACCCTATCAGTGTGGCGCATCTTGATTTATCTATCAAACTTGGAGTAATAGCGATTATAGGTGGTATCGGAACATTATGGGGACCTGTTTTGGGAGCATTTCTTATCATACCGCTTACTGAAATTACAAATGCATTATTAGGAAGCACAAGAGGCGGTGCAAGTACTGCAATTTATGGATTAATACTGATGATTGTAGTAATATTCCAGCCCAATGGCCTGATGGCATTTTTAAATAATAAAAGAAAAGCAGCAAAAAGTACACCGGTTAAAACTTCAATGTAAATGGGGTGATAGAATTGAAAAAAATTTTAAAGATAAATAATCTTGATAAGTCTTTTGGTGGTGTACATGCAGTAAATAATGTGAGCTTTGAAGTTGAAGAAGGAGAAATTTTGGGGTTAATCGGGCCCAACGGTTCAGGAAAATCTACATGCGTTAATTTAATAAGTGGAGTATACACCCCGGATTCCGGTGAAGTTATATTCAATGGGCAAAATATTACAAAAATGCCAGTACCAAATAGGGCTGATATAGGCATAGGAAGGACATTTCAGTCTCCAAAGCCTTTTACAAACTTAACAGTTTACGACAGTGTTTTTACAATAGCACTTCTTCATCATAAACATATGAAAGATGCAGTAAAAAAGACTAAAGAGATTTTGGAACTTACAGGCCTTGCAAATCTTTCTGACGTAAAAAGCGGTAAGCTGCCAATTGAGAAAAGAAAATGGCTGGACCTTGCCAGGATATTGGCAATCCATCCAAAATTGATTATGCTTGATGAGGTTATGGCAGGGTTAAATCCGTCGGAAATGGAAGAAAGTATAAAGCTTGTCCAAAAGATAAATCGTGAAGGGATAACAATTATATTTATAGAACACGTAATGACGGCAGTAATGAAGCTGTGCCATAGGGTAATTGTATTAAATGAAGGTTCATTATTAAGCCAGGGGATGCCGTCAGAGGTAATGCAGGAGGAAGCAGTTATAAAGGCATACCTGGGAGGAGGTTATGCAAATGCTAAAAATTAAAAATTTAAATACAGGTTATGGTGACTTAAAGGTATTGTTTGATGTTTCTATAGAAGTAAACGAGGGAGAAGTTGTTACTCTTGTTGGTTCGAATGGAGCGGGTAAAACAACTCTTTTAAGAGTTATTTCAGGACTTATTCCTCTCATATCAGGAGAAGTTTTATGGTATGATCAAGACATATCCAAAATACCCGCGTATAAAAGACCTGAATTAGGTATAGCGCATATCCCTCAGGGCAGAGGTATATTAGGAACTTTGACGGTCAAAGAAAACCTGCTGATGGGTGCATATATCAAAAATGCAAGACCAAAACGAAATGAACGTATTGAATATGTATTAAATTTATTTCCTATATTAAGGGAAAGAGCTAATCAAATGGCAGGGACTCTTAGCGGTGGACAGCAGCAAATGCTTGCTATCGCAAGAGCACTTATGATGGAACCGAAGTTGTTAATACTTGATGAACCATCCTTAGGCCTTGCGCCTATAATAGTAGAGGAAGTTTTTGATATAATCAGAAATATTAGGATCGAAGGTGTATCCATACTGTTAATAGAACAAAATCTTCTGCAGGCACTATCTGTTGCAGATAGAGGCTATGTTTTTGAAACCGGGAGAGTTGTGATTGAGGGACCAAGCAGAGATTTATTAAATAATCAAGACATCAAAAAAGCATATCTTGGTATATAATTTGCTAAATATTGCTGTGATATTAAGATTTTAAAAATATGTTCAGCGGTTATAACGGTTACAGGTCAGGGTGAGTCAAGGGATGTTTTTCCCGGTCTTAGCCCTGACCTGTATGTTGTTTTTAATTATTCTGCTTTTACGCACTAATCCTGAAGGCAGCATTTGCAGTATAAAAATGATAATAACATACCAGTTTATTGAAAAAAATACTTTTTATAAGAAAAATAATGTGTTATAATAACTATGGTTCATATGAGAGAATATAGGAGCAGAAATATTTGCAAAATTATTATATTATAAGCCGATCAAAAATGTGGGAAATAATAAGGTGCATGATTGCAGTAGCCCAGGCTCAGCCTGGGCTACTGCAGTAAGCGCAGGAAAGGGGGAATGTGTGCTAATGGTCCAGGCTATACCTGTACAATAAGTAAAGGAGGAAGGTATATGATTATCAAGTACAAAGGTATTAATCCCAAAATCCATGAATCATGTTTCATTGCACCCAGTGCTGATATCATAGGGAAAGTAGAAATAGGTGAAAACTCAAGTATTTGGTTTAAAGCCGTATTAAGAGGAGATATAGCTTCTATTATCATTGGAAAAAATACAAATATTCAAGATGGTTGTATTATACACTGCGGTTATGGAATAGATACTGTAGTAGGTGATGGTGTAGTGGTTGGTCATAATGCGGTGTTGCACGGATGCCAGATTGGCGATAATTGTTTGATTGGCATGGGAGCTATTGTTCTTAATGAAGCAAAAATTGGAGAGAACTGTATTATAGGTGCAGGAGCATTAATTACATTAGGCAAACAGATACCTCCTAATTCGCTGGTTTTGGGCAGTCCTGCTAAAGTTATCCGGGAATTGACACAAGAAGAAATACAGTCAATTGCCCAAAGCGCACAAAGATATGTCAATCACGGCAGGGAGTACAAGTAATGAATAATTTCTATTTAAGTTACAAAAAATTTAATTACTATTTCATCTGCATTAATTTTAGCAGATAAAACGGATGTGAGACGAACCAGGGTAAGGAATAATGATTTTGCTACTTTTGATATCCATGATAGGGTGAATTATGCTGTTGAAAGTTCTGAAATTCAGGTTAATGCGGAAAAAAATCTGTATTGTTAAATCTAACCATTGATACAAAAATAGTGTCACTAATGGACTATTTTGAAATATTTCTTGCACGTATGTTAATGTGCAGGAGAGCAGCAGATTTTTTGAAAGTTAAATTTGTGCTTGTAATTAATGAGGCAAAACTACTTTAAAACAAATTGTAAAGTATTGACTATGCTATAGGGTAGAGATATAATATCTTTATGTTATTACAAAGGAGGCATTATATTAATGATGGCCAAAAGCTTAACTAAATTTATTATTACCGCACTTATAATAGCAGCCTTAACTTATGTGGCATTTTACGGTATTACTTTATTTGGAAAGACAATTCCAAGTGCGCTGGACCCGGAAAATGGGATCCGAAGAGGTCTGGACTTAACAGGCGGATCAGTAATAACTTATGAAGCAGAAGCACAAACTGTTACTGATGAAGAAATGAATACAGCAATTGACATGTTAAGACAGCGATTAGATACATTAGGTTATTTTGAAGCTACAATTACCCGCCAGGGAGAGAAAAGAATACGAATAGAAATACCTGCTATTTCCAATCCTGAAGAAGCAGTACAAAAACTGGGTGCAACTGCCGAATTGCAGTTTGTTGATCCAGATGGAAAGGTTATTATAACAGGAAAAGATGTGGTTGACGCGAAAGCACAATATGGACAGTATGATCCGGCTAAGCCTGCCGGAAACTTCGTTTCATTAACCATCAGTGAAGAAGGCACCAAAAAATTTGCAGATGCTACCGCTAGAGTTAGTAAAAACGAAAACAAAGATGCAGGCAAAAACTATATTGCAATCAAGTTGGATCAGGAAATAATTTCACAGCCTTTTGTAGACCAGGAAATAACTACTAAGGATGTTGTAATCAGTGGATCTTTTACTGCTGAATCTGCAGGATGGCTGGCCAATCTTATACGGGCAGGAAAATTGCCGTTTTCACTTAAAGATGTTGAGTTAAGAAGTGTAGGTCCTACCCTTGGTGAAAAAGCTCTGGAGACAAGCCTTATGGCCGGGGGAATTGGGGTAATCCTGGTTCTTATATTTATGTTAATTTATTATAGAATTCCCGGTTTAGTGGCAGATATCGCTTTAATTGCCTATATTGCAATAGTTGCTATTATAATGGCGGGATTCAGGGTAAACTTAAGTCTTCCCGGTATTGCAGGTATTATTCTTTCAATAGGTATGGCTGTTGATGCCAACGTAGTAATATTTGAGAGAATAAAGGAAGAATTAAGGGCTGGCAAGACGTTAAGAGCAGCTATTGATGCCGGATTCTCCAGAGCATTTACAGCCATTATTGATGCCAATATTACCACCCTTATTGCAGCGGCAGTATTGTGGAAATTTGGTACAGGCCCTATAAAAGGTTTCGCTGTAACCCTTTCAATCGGTATTCTTACCAGCATGTTTTCTGCAATTGTGATAACAAGGTTCTTGTTAAGACAGACGGTTGGAATGAATATTAAGAATCCTAAACTATATGGGGCATAAGGAGGGTAATATAAGATGAATTTAATAAAAAGCAGTAAGATATTTTTTATAGTATCGGCAATAGTTATTTTAGCTGGTATAGCAACAATATTGGTTGCAGGCTTAAACCAGGATATTGACTTTGCAGGCGGTACGGCTATGCATGTCCGGATAGGTAAGCAGTTTGACAATAATGAAATTAATGCGATTGTTACAGACGCAATAGGTATTGCCCCTTCTTCCATTCAGAAGGTAGGTGAAGGAGACGAAGTAATTATTAAAACCAAAGAAATTGATACTATCCAGAGGGACAAGGTTTTTCAAGCTTTGAAGCAAAAATACGGGTTAGATCAAAAGGACTTATTTTCAACAGATAATGTTAACCCTACGATTGGTAATGAGTTGAAATACCAGGCTCTTATGGCCTCTTTAATTGCTTCTATATTGATGTTGATATACATTACCTTCAGGTTTGAATTTAAATCCGGGGTTGCTGCAGTTATCGCCCTGATTCATGATGTACTTGTAATGCTTACGGTATATGCAGTTTTTAGAATACCCATCAATACTTCCTTTATTGCGGCAATACTGACAATTTTGGGTTATTCAATTAATGATACGATTATTGTATTCGATAGAATAAGAGAAAATAGAAAGTATATGAAAAAAGAAGAGTTCAGCAACGTGGTAAATAAGAGTATATGGCAAACCATGGCGCGTTCTATCAATACATCACTGACAACCTTGTTGACAATTACTGTTCTATACATTTTGGGTGTTCAATCTATAAAGGACTTTGCCTTTCCTCTCATAGTAGGTATTGTAAGCGGTACGTACTCTTCAATATTTATTGCAAGTCCTATCTGGGTAATGTGGAGAGAATGGGAAGCTAAGAAAAAGTCCAGATTAAAAGCAGTGTAATTATAAAAAAGTATAGCGATACTTCAGCGTGTATCGCTATATTTTTTTTACAAAATGATCAACTACCAGGCCGCCTATAACCGCTTCAGCAAAAATAGTCAGGCCGGTTTTTGCTATGGAGAAGGTGATAAAAGCTATATTATAGTCGAAATTATAGAGGCTGTTATTTATAAAATACAAAACAAGGGCAATGGTGAGCAAACCGGTAGCAAACTGCACCCCATGTATTATTATTTTTCTTGACAGGCTGCCTATACTGTTTATTGATGTAACTATTTTTTTGATAGTACTATTCATTATATCCCTCCTTCATTTTATAAAACAAACGCTAATGCCTCCCTATATGTTAACATAAAGCAGATGGTATCTTCAAGCATAAAAGATTTCCAAATTTTCATAGTGTAGTATGAAAATAGTGGTTGTACAAATTTTTTATTTACATATTCCATTTCTAAATAACAATATACGACAAAATCATTGTTTAATCTATCGGCAGAGTGTCATCAAATGCCGAATTTGACTGAAAGTTGCGATATTTTTTTCTAGAAAAAATGTTTATCCTCTTATATAATAAGGCATGATAAGACAATACCTGGCAGCATATCAGGTATATATAAAATTTTCAGGAGGGGTGTTTTTAATGTTAAATAAAAAACTTCAGGCTGCAGTAAATATAAATAATGATGGCACATTCTTACCGGTAGATTTAAAAGAACTCTATCTTGAGTACTATATCATAGAAAGCGAATTAATAGATGAGGAACAGAATTTTCATGGAAAAAGCTACGGTGTAGAAATAATAAAAAAGGAGTTAGGTGTAAACAATAATATATATATAGAAAACAAGCTGATAGATAATATTTATTGCTGCGAGAGCAAGACAAAGGAATTGATAGATAAGTTGGTTTATTACACTGTTACGCCAGTGACATTAAACAATGTATTGGAAGATATGATTGGAGTAATTTGATTTTTGAGGTTGAGGTTAAGATTAAGATTAAGATCGGGATTAAGCAAAAAGAATATAAATCGTTAATCTCAATCTTAATCTCAATCTTTTTTTTACTGATATTGAGCTGCCTGACTTTGAACAATATTAATAATATCAGAAGGTTTGTCAATTATATAATCAGGTACAATCCCCTCAAATTTCTCTTTAGGGAAAATTGTCCAAGACACCAGTGCAGTTTTAATTCCTGCATTAATACCGCACAGGATATCATAAGGACTATCGCCGATAATAATTATATCTTCCTTTTGACATTTAAAATATTCTAATGCCTTATAGATACACTCGGGGTGAGGTTTTTTATTTTCTACGTCATAAGCACTTACTATGAAGTCAATGTACTGTTTTAAGTTAAATAATTCTAATCCATGGAGGATACCGTTACGTCCCTTTGCTGAGGTAATTGCTATTTTACATCCCAGAGATTTTAACTTCTTTAAAAGCTCATCAATTCCTTCAAACTTTTTTACCATAGTATCTTGATGCATGCTATAATAATTTTTATAATACAACATCATTTCTTCATACTTTTCTATACTAAAATATTTCATCTGGTCATCCAAATACTTCCCTAATACAGCAAGCAAATCATGCCGGCTAATTTCACGGTTCAAGATATTTCTTACGGTTTCATACAGTGCGTTAATAATTAATTCATTTGTATCAATAAGAGTACCGTCAAAATCAAATATTACATGTTTTAGCAAGGTAACTTCTCCCCTTTTTATATGGAACGCAATAAATATTTTGCATTACTGTTACAATTAACCAACTTTAAAATTAAATATTTATATATATAACACTAAGTATGTTACATTATTGTTATTTTGTTCACGGTTCACAGTTCTCAGTTCACAGAAATTAGCCAAGAAAATCCTGTGAACCATGAACTGTGAACTAAAATAGACAATGTAAAGTACTTAGTAATACTTATATAGATATTAAAATTGGTTAATTTCATCGATAACTACATTAATTTATTTTTAACTTTAATATTGGTTATCGATATAATATTAAATTATATCTTAAATTAGGTGTTTTTACAATAAATATGTTATAATAAATAAAGTTGATTACTATTAGAATGAGGTATAAGAATGAATCAAAAAGTTTTAAAAGTTTTAGAGTATAATAAAATATTAGACAAATTAGCCGGCTTCACAACTTCTGTTCTGAGCAAAGAAATAGCATTAAATCTTTGTCCGGTAACAGATATTCATCAAGTCATTCATTTGCAAAAAGAAACAAGTGAAGCCGTAAGTATGGTTATACGGAAAGGGAGTCCACCTATTGATGGCTTAAGTGATATCAGGGGTTCATTAAAAAGAGCTGAAATTGGGGCAGTTCTAAGTCCTAAGGAACTGCTGGAAATTGCCCATTCCTTAAGAATTTCACGTAATATGAAAAGGTACGCTGGTGAAGACCGGAGGGAACAGGTGTACCCTATCTTAGACGCTTTGATTGAGGAATTGCAAATATATAAAAAGGTGGAAGATGCCATTACCACCTCTATCATAAGTGAGGATGAAATTTCGGACAATGCAAGTCCCGAATTAAGTAATATAAGACGGCACATTCGAAATGTAAATAATAAAGTAAAAGATATATTAAATGATATTATTCATTCTCCCAGGTATCAAAAATATTTGCAAGAACCTATTATTACAGTGCGAGGAGATAGGTATGTGGTCCCTGTTAAATCAGAACATAAAGGAGATATAGCAGGCCTTGTCCATGATTCATCGGCCAGTGGTGCTACCCTGTTTATTGAACCTATAGCTGTTGTAGAAGCAAATAACGAACTTCGTCAATTAAAGATAAAAGAAAAAAATGAGATTGAACGGATTTTATCAGAACTAACTTATATGATAAAAGAATGTGCTGAAGGTATAAAAAATAATGTAAAAATCATTACAGCGCTGGATTTTATATTTGCAAAGGCTAAGTTAAGCCTGGAGTGGAATGCTGTTGAACCCAAAATCAATGATCAAAGATATATTGATATCAAGAAGGCCAGACATCCTTTGTTGGACCAAAAAGCGGTCGTTGCTACAGACATTTATTTGGGAAAAGATTTTAATACGCTGGTAATTACCGGGCCAAACACCGGTGGAAAAACAGTCACCCTAAAGACCATAGGGTTATTCACTTTGATGGCCCAGTCCGGTTTGCATGTTCCGGCCAGCGATGGGACGGAATTGGCCGTATTTAAAAAAGTGTTTGCAGATATTGGAGATGAGCAGAGTATTGAACAGAGCTTAAGTACTTTTTCATCACATATGACTAACATTGTAAAAATACTGCAAGAAGTAGATGATGAGTCTTTGGTATTATTTGATGAATTGGGAGCAGGAACAGACCCAGTAGAAGGTGCTGCTCTTGCAATGTCAATATTGGAATACCTTTACCAGATAGGTGCCAGGACAGCAGCTACCACCCATTACAGTGAACTAAAACTGTTTGCTTTATCTACCAAAGGGGTGGAAAATGCAGCCTGTGAGTTTGACGTAGATACTTTAAGACCGACTTACCGGCTGTTAATCGGGGTTCCGGGAAAAAGCAATGCTTTTGCAATATCAAGCAGATTAGGGCTGGACCAAAACATTATTGAAAGGGCAAAGGAGTTTATTTCCCAGGAAGATGTCAAATTTGAGGACATCATTTCAAACCTTGAGAAAAACAGACAGATGGCTGAACGGGAAAAAGAAAAGGCCATACTTTACAAGCAGGAAGCAGAGGCCCTAAAAGATGAACTGATAAGGCAAAAGGAAAAATTACATGCACAAAAAGAAAAGATGCTGGAGGAAGCCCGCCGGGAAGCTCGAAAAATTATACAACAGGCAAAAATAGATGCAGAAGAAATAATTAGGGAAATAAGGAAAATACAAGAAGAAACAGAGGAGAAAGAAAGGAATAAGGCGATTGAGCAGGCAAGAATGAAACTGCGAAGCAAGCTTGATCAAATCGATGATTCTCTAGCTCAATCCATTCTTCCAAAAAATAAATATTCAAGCCCACCTAAAAATCTTAAGCCTGGAGATTCCGTGCTGATTACTACTTTAAACCAGAAAGGAAATATTATTTCAATCCCTGACGAAAATGGAGAGGCACAGGTGCAGGTAGGTATCATGAAAATAAATGTGCATGTATCTAATTTAAGGCTGATAGAAGATAGTAAAGACCAAATGGTGAGCAGTACGGGTGCGGGGAAGATTAGTATTGCTAAATCTGCACATATTTCGACTGAGTTGGATTTGAGAGGTCAAACATTGGATGAAGCATTGTTAAATACGGATAAGTATCTGGATGACGCTGCTTTAGCCGGACTGCAACAGGTAACTATTATTCACGGAAAAGGTACGGGGGCATTGAGAAACGGTATTCACAATATGTTGAAGACACACAGCCATGTAAAATCTTTCCGCCTGGGGAAATATGGAGAAGGTGAGACAGGGGTTACCATAGTAGAATTGAAATAACGAACTTGGAGGAGTTACGTATGAAAAAATATTTAGTAATGTTAATTGTATTATCCATGCTATTGACAATGCCATTTGCATCCAACACCTTTGCACAGCCGGAAAACTCTGAAGAGTTTATTGATGTTCCACGGGACAGCTGGGCAAAAGAATATATTTATAAATTAAAAGAGCTAAATATTACCAACGGCAAAGGAAACGGCATATTTGGATATGATGATCATATAACCCGTGCGGAATTTTTAACTTTTTTGGTCAGAATTTTAGGTATAGATATAAATAACCAGGAAAGATCAGATGTATTTAGTGATGTAAAATTGACGGACTGGTACTATCCGTATGTGAATGCCGGCCTTAAAAATTCAATTATCGTTGCAGAAGAATATTTAGGAAATAAATTTGAACCGGGCAAAGATATTACCCGTGAAGAAATGGCAGTAATGATTGTAAGAGCATTACAATACGACTACCTTGCACAGCTTCTGGGTGCAGAACCGGAAATTATTCAATTTAAAGATGTGCAATCATATAAAGGTTATATTGCGGTAGCAAAGGATTTTGGTATTATTACAGGTAAAAATGCACATTCTTTTGCGCCGCAGGGTAATGCTCTTAGACAGGAAGCTGCTGCAATGCTCGTAAGAATGTATAATGTATTAAATCATAAAATACAGAGCCTGAATGGGTTTTATGCTATCAAGGCATATCCTCAAATCAATAAGATGAATGTATTTGATACCGTTAGTTTTGGTTGGAGCAGGCTGGAGTATAATGCTAAAACCGGACTGGTGGAACTGGCAACAAACTTCCAGACTAATAAAGATTTTTGGATTCCTGAAGCATTTGAAGAGCCTATAGCAGAAGCTGAAAAGAACCGTTTAAAAAAGTATATTATGGTATTTGCTACCAATGAGAATAAGGTTAACATAAATAATGAAAATATTGGATTAATTTCCCTTTTGCTAAGCAACCATCAATCTATTCAAAATGTTAAGGAGAGTATCATTAATTTGGTTAATAATATGCAAAAAGATGGCGTTACGCTTAATTTTGATGGTGTAGTTGTTGATTTTGAAGCTCTAAAGGATTCAGGAGAAGATAAAAAAAGATTTGTTGATTTCTTATCTGAGCTTAAACAGGAATTAGACAAAAAAGATAAAGAGCTGATAGTAAGTGTCAACCCGAAAAGGCAGCCGGAGCAAGTATTTTATGATGGATATGATTTTAAGTCAATTGGAGAAATTGCTGATAAAGTAATTTTAATGGCCCATGACTATGAGCCTAAAAAGTTAAGGGAAGAAGAAATAAGTTACTTTACCTCTGAAACGCCGACTCCTCTTGCACCTATAAAAGATATTTATTATGCTTTAAAATATGCTGTTGATCCGCAAACGGGTATCCCTAGGGATAAATTGGTACTTCAAATAAACTTTGGTACCGCCCAGTGGAATTTTAAAGATGGAAAGTTGGAAAATACCGTGCCTTATACCCTTTCTTCCTACCAGATTCTAAAAGACAGGATGACAGATGGAAGCATAAAAGACAAACAGTTTAAATATTCAAACACCATGCAGTCACCAACCTTTACATTTACTGACCCCAATACAGGAGTGAAAAAAGTGATCTGGTACGAGGATTACAGGAGTGTAGAGGCAAAAATACGAATGGCAAAAATATTTGGAATTAATGGAATTTCCGTATGGCGTTTAGGTATAGTGCCGGATTTTGAAGATTCACAGCAGCAGGAGCAGCCGCATTATTTGAACTTGTGGCCGCTGTTTGAAAGTATTTCAAAATTATTATTTTAAGGTTGAAGATACCACATGTAAATGCTATAATTTTTTTATGTCCAACCTTATGGCTAGAGGGATAAACTAATTTTATAGATTGCTGTAGCCTTTAAATTATATATAAGAGAAGAGGTAAAATAAATGCAGATCAGTAGGCAGGTTATAGTAAAAGAAGCGTGGGATTGGATAAAAACGATTATTATATATGTAGGTATTGCACTGTTTATTCGTTTTTTTATTTTTAATCTTTCCATTGTCCCTACCGGCTCTATGATACCTACTATTCAAATAAAAGATAAGATTATTATTCTAAAATTCAGCTACTGGTTTCAGCCGGTTAAAAGAGGAGACATCGTTGTATTCAGGTCTCCCAATGAAAAAAATGTACAGTTGGTGAAAAGGGTTGTTGGTATGGGAGGAGAGACAATTCTTATCAAAGATGGGAAACTTTATATTAATGGAAAGCTGTATATGGAACCCTATGTCTATGAGAAAATGAAGGAAGATTTTGGTCCATATACTGTCCCTCAAGACGGATATTTTGTTATGGGGGATAATAGAAACCACTCTTATGATTGCAGGAAATGGGAAAAAAAGTATATTACCAGGGATATGATAATAGGTAAAGCGGTTTATAAATTTGGAGCATTGAAGTAAAATGATGAACCATGAACTATGAACTATAAAAGTATTGGGTGGAAAAAATGAACAATAAAAAATGGATATATAGCAAGCCTGATAAATATATTGTACAGGAAATTTGCAAAACCTTTAAAGTTTCTCCCTTGACTGCAACTGTCATTTTAAACCGTGGTGTTCAAGAGCCGGAAGATATAAAAATGTTTTTGGAAAGTGACATAAATAGTCTTCATGATCCGTTTTTAATGAAGGGCATGCGGAAGGCTGTTGATAGGATAAAAAAGGCAATTGCTGAAAATGAAAAAATAACAGTTTACGGGGATTATGATGTAGACGGCGTAACAAGTACTGCAATATTAGCAAAATACCTGTCCCAATGTGGTGCATGCGTTGATTATTATATTCCCGATAGAATAGATGAAGGATATGGTATAAACAAGCAGGCTTTGGAAAAGATTCGAAAAAATGGAACATCTCTTGTCGTAACTGTTGATTCGGGTATTACAGCATTGGAAGAGGTTGAATATGCTATTCAGCTAGGTCTTGATATAATCATAACCGATCACCATGAGTGTAAGGAGGAAATACCAAAAGCTACTGCTGTACTAAATCCTAAGCAAAAGGATTGTAGCTATCCTTTTAAAGAACTGGCAGGGGTAGGTGTTGCTTTTAAACTTATCCAGGCGCTGGCAGGCAAAGATAATTTTTTATCAATCGTGGATCATTATTGTGATATTGTTTGCCTGGGTACCATTGCTGATGTAGTGCCATTGCTTGGTGAGAACAGGCTGATTGTCAGCAGGGGGCTAAAAACAATTGCAGCTACTAAGAATGTAGGTTTAAAATCATTAATAAATGTTTCCGGGGTTAAAGATAACAAAATAAGTACGGGAACAATCGGCTTTATCATTGCCCCCCGAATTAATGCTGCAGGTAGAGTTGGGAGTGCCCTGAGGGCGGTACAGTTATTTTTAACTGATGATGAATTTATTGCTGATGAAATTGCACAGGAATTAAATGAGGAAAATAAAAACAGGCAGGCGACTGAAGCACGCATTTTACAGGAAGCGTTGGAAATTATAGAACAGGAATTTGATTTAGGACGTCAGAAAGTAATCGTTCTATCCGGTGAAGACTGGCATCATGGTGTCATTGGAATAGTAGCATCAAGAATAACAGACAGGTTCTATAGACCTTCGATACTCATAGCCCTGGAAGGGGATGAGGGAAAAGGCTCCGGTAGAAGTATAAGCGGCTTTAACCTGTTTAAGGCATTACATGAGTGTAAAGATTACCTTATTAAATTTGGAGGGCATGAACTTGCTGCGGGTTTAAGTATTGAGAGGGAAAAAATACCTTCTTTTTTGGAAAATATTAATAACTACGCAAATGAAATACTTAGTGACGATGACCTGGTGCCGCGAATTTATATAGACTGTGAGATAGATACTGATGATCTTACTTTTGATACTGTAAATCAGTTGGAAATATTAGAGCCTTTTGGAATGGGAAATGCCGGGCCGGTATTTTCTTTTTGTAATGGGGTTATTGTCGATATACGAACCGTTGGGGACAATAAACATTTAAAATTGGTGATAGAAAAGAACGGTAATTTTGTTGATGCAATAGGATTTAACATGGCAAATTATTCAGAACAATTCATTGTAGGAGACGTTGTAGACATAGCTTGTTCTTTAGATATTAATTTATACAATGGACTTAAAAGGGTACAGTTGATTTTAAAAGATATAAAGCTGCCTGACAATAAAATAATTGAGTATAAATATTATAAATCATTTGATTCGTACATTAGAAGTGATATAATAGGTAATGCCCAAAGCGATAAAAATGGTATGGATGTAGTAAATAATCTTAACCTATTTAAAGGTAATATAGCAGATATAGCAATACATTTAAATAATAACAACAGCTGCCTTATTATAGTAAATACATTGCCGGGTATACAGGAGGTAATAAAAGAACTTAAAGCAATTGGATTAGATGATGTATATTTTAATGTTCATTTTAACGTGATTAATAAAAAAAATTTACTGGATATCATCATTAATCCATTGACCGATCAGTGTAATTTTGATAACTATGATTATGTATATATCTATGATCCGTGTTTTAATTTCAAAACTTTTCGCGAGATATGCCAAATGCACAATAATGTTACCACCTTGTTTGGTGATTGCGGATTTGAATGGTGTGAAACAGTTCTGGATAGTATAATACCAGAAAGACAAGATTTTGTAATAGTATACCAATATATAAAAACCAGGAGTATAAATAATACATATTCTGACAGCTTACATCTATTGAGCCGGCGTATATGCATAAGTTACAATGCGTCGATGAATTATCTGAAGTTAATGCATTGTATTAACATTTTTGAGGAATTAGGGCTGTTAAAGTATACTTTATGCGGCCATCAAATTACTATACTGCAATGTAATTACAAAGGCGAAAAAGTTAATATTGAAAGCTCATCGAAACTTATAGAGCTTAGGAAAATGAGAGACAAGTTTAGAGAATACAAAATATTCTTTAACAATAATTTAAAATATATTTAAACGTAAGGAGAGGGTTATTATTATGAATTTAAAAGAGAAATTTAGGCATGTTATGGATTTCCCGAAAGAAGGCATAGATTTTATTGATATAACAACGGTATTGCAAGATAAAGATGCTTTCAAATATGCGATGGATAGTTTGGTTGAAACAGTTAAAGACAAAGAATTCGACCTTATTGTGGGACCTGAGTCCAGAGGTTTTATTTTTGGCGCTCCTATAGCTTATGTTTTAAATAAAGGCTTTGTACCTATCAGAAAAAAAGGAAAATTGCCTTATAAAACAATAAAAGTGGAATACGAATTGGAGTATGGCACTGACATTTTAGAAATGCATGAAGATGCAATTCAACCCGGGCAGAAAGTTGTTATTGTTGATGATTTATTGGCAACAGGAGGAACTACCCTTTCGAATATTAAGCTGATTGAACAACTCGGGGGAATAGTGACAGATATTGTATACCTCGTAGAACTTGAGTTTTTAAAAGGTAGAGATAGATTAAAAGGGTATGATGTACACTCTATTGTGAAGTTTTAGTTCGCAGCTCGGAGTCCGGAGATAGGAGAAATTTTTATGTAAAAAATTTTGGTGATTTTCAAAGCCATTATTGCGAACTGCCGAACTCCTAGCTCCAGACTCCGAACTTTATTAAAGTGGGGATAATAATGGATGAAGCATATAGAAAGCTGATTGAAAAGGTTAATAAATATAATCCTCAATGTGATTGGGATATGCTGAGCAGGGCATACAAGTTTTCCAAAGAAGCTCATGAAGGTCAGCATAGAGTTTCAGGAGAGCCGTATATTATGCACCCGTTGGAAGTTGCACATATACTGGCTGATTTGGAATTAGATTGTGAGTCATTGGTAGCGGGTATACTTCATGATGTTATTGAGGACACCTCATATAGCTATGAAGAAATCAAAAATATGTTCGGTGAACAGGTAGCTTTACTTGTAGATGGTGTTACGAAGTTAGGGAAAATACCATATACCACGAAAGAGGAACAACAAGTAGAAAATTTAAGAAAAATGTTCCTTGCAATGGCTAAAGATATAAGGGTAATTCTCATTAAGCTGGCTGATAGGCTTCATAATATGAGGACATTAAAAAGTATGCCGGAAGATAAACAAAGAGAGAAGGCTAAAGAAACACTTGAGGTCTATGCACCTCTGGCGCACAGGCTTGGAATCACCAAAATCAAGTGGGAACTTGAAGATCTATCTTTGCGTTACCTGGATCCTATTGCCTATTATGAAATAGTAGAAAGCATTGCACAAAAAAGGCAGGAAAGAGATGCCCATATAAAGGCAATAATAGATACTATCAGTGCGCGTTTAAAGGAAATAGGAATACAAGGGCATATAGATGGAAGACCTAAACACTTTTACAGTATCTATCGAAAAATGTTTGCGCAAGGTAAAAGCATAGAAGAGATATATGACTTGTTTGCTGTAAGGGTAATCGTAAATAGCGTGAAGGACTGTTATGGCGTACTGGGAATGGTCCATGAATTATATAAACCCATACCGGGACGCTTTAAAGATTATATAGCCATGCCGAAGCCTAATATGTACCAATCCCTTCATTCAACGGTGATTGGTCCGGCAGGAAAGCCTTTTGAAATTCAAATACGTACGTGGGATATGCACAGGATTGCCGAATATGGTATAGCTGCGCATTGGAAATACAAGGAAGGGAAAACGGGAACTTCTGACCTCGATTCAAAATTGGCATGGGTACGACAGCTTCTTGAGATACAAAGAGATTTAACCGATGCAGAAGAATTCATGCAGACATTAAAGATTGATTTGTTTGCTGATGAAGTATTTGTGTTTACGCCTAAAGGGGATGTCATTAATTTGCCGGCGGGGTCCACGCCTATTGATTTTGCCTATGCAATCCATAGCGCTGTAGGAAACCGGATGATGGGCGCAAAGGTGAATGGAAAAATTGTGCCTATTGAATATGTCCTCAAAAACGGTGACATCGTAGAAATACTGACTGCGGCTACCGTACATGGTCCCAGCAGGGATTGGTTAAAAATCGCAAAGACTTCCCAGGCACGAAATAAGATTAACCAATGGTTTAAAAAGGATAAACGGGAAGAAAATATCGCACGGGGAAAAGAATTAATTGAAAAAGAATTAAAAAAGATTGGGTTAACGCACAATCAGTTATTTAAAAATGAATGGGTAGAAATAGTTTTAAAAAAATATAGTTTTAACAGCCTGGATGATTTATATGCAAATATAGGATACGGTGGTATTTCAGCTTCAAAGGTTGTAACAAGACTCCGGGATGAATATAAAAAGACTATAAAGCCTGAAACGCCTGAAGTGGTGCCGGAAGAGACAGATGTACCTTCTAATATTAATAAAAGAAGGAAACAAAACAATAACGGCATTATTGTAAAAGGAATAGAAAATTGTCTTGTAAGGCTGTCCAGGTGTTGCAACCCGGTCCCGGGAGATGAAATCATAGGTTATATTACCCGGGGAAGAGGGGTATCCATTCACACAAAAGACTGTTCAAATGTAAGTTACAGCGATGATGAGAGGAATCGCCTCATCGAAGTTGCATGGGAAACCTCTCAAAGTGCTGCATATTTGTCTGATATTCAGGTGCTGGCTAATGACCGCAGCGGATTACTGGTTGAAGTTACAAATAGTGTAGCCGATTCTAAAATACCTCTAAAGGCTATGAATGCAAGAACATCAAAAGAAAAAATTGCTGTTATTAATCTTACTCTCGAAATAACAGATACAGAACAATTAGATAAGATCATTAAAAAACTTCGCAAGATAGATGGTGTGTTTGAGGTTAACAGAAGCAGACAATAAAGGAATTGAGAATACTGTAACAGGAGGTGTCGCATTGCGGGCGGTTGTACAAAGGGTAGCAAGTTCAAAGGTAACTGTTGAAGGAAATGTTACTGGTGAAATTAACAAAGGCTTAATGGTGTTGTTGGGAGTAGGACCTAACGACACTTCCAAAGACCTTGATTATATGGTGGAAAAAATCTTAAATTTGAGAATTTTTGAAGATAGTGAGGGTAAAATGAATTTATCACTTCTTGACGTAGAAGGAGAATTACTTGTAGTGTCTCAATTTACCCTTTATGGGGATTGCCGGAAAGGACGCAGGCCCAGTTTTGCCGGTGCTGCCCCTCCTGAACTGGCAAATAAGCTTTATGAGCAATTTATATCAAAGTGCAGGGAAGCCGGGGTTAAAAAAGTACAGACAGGAGTATTTGGGGCACACATGCTTGTCAATATCTGTAATGACGGTCCGGTAACACTGTTAATCGACAGCGAGAAACAATTTTGAGGTGAAAATAATGATACTAAAAGTTTTACCTGTTGGACAATTGAAAGCAAATTGCTATATTTTCGGAGATGAAAATACGAATGAGGTAGCAGTAATTGACCCGGGGGATGAAGGCCAAAGAATATATGATGTCATTGTTCAAAATGGTTATAAAGTAATATATATTATCGCAACTCACGGCCATGTAGACCATATATCTGCAATTAAGTATTTAAAAGAAAAAAGTGGTGCACAGGTTGTAATCCATCAAGAGGACAGTGAAGCTTTACTAGATAGCCAAAAAAATCTCTCCGCGCTTTTGGGTTATCATTCTATCCAGGTTCCTGCAGATATAAAAGTTATGGATGGTAAAGTTTTAAATGTAGGGAAATATCGTTTGCAAATCATCCATACTCCCGGACATACACCCGGGGGAATTTGCATTCTGGTTGACAAGATATTATTTTCCGGTGATACGTTATTTGAACATTCCATTGGCAGAACTGACTTGCCGGGTGGAAATCATCAGCAGCTTATAAAGTCCATTCAGGACAAGCTTTTTGTATTGCCCGATGATGTCCAGGTGTATCCGGGACACGGAGATAAGACAACCATGGGAAGTGAAAAAAAGTTCAATCCATTTTTTTAATTTTTGTTTTTGAGGTAGGACAGGTTTCACTGTCCTTTTATTATAGATTAAAATGTGGCATAATATAATTAGTATTATACAAGGTGGAATTACTTTATGAAAGTATATCTGGAAGGACATAGATACGAATATGAGATAGAAAATATGATTCATCTGTTTTTTACAAATAAAAAAATTGAATTTATTTATGACAAATACCAACTAAATGAAACGGATATTTTTATTAGCAGTATACTTAAAAATACAGGCGGGCAAATATCAGTTTCAACGAGAATCGTGTTAAATGGAGATGTTAAAGAAAATAATATTATACAAAAATATGACAGCAGCATGAGCCCGGATGAATACAGCAAACTGTGCAAATCAGCAGTAAAACTTTCGTTTTATAGGGCGGCCAAACAAGTCAGTCCGGTGAATGTTCCGTGGGGAACCCTAACCGGTATACGTCCGACCAAAATTGTGCACAGCCTGATTCAGGAAGGCAGAAGCGACAAAGAAATAGAAAAAATATTACTTGAGCAATATGAAGTGAGTACTGAAAAAGCTAAACTTGCCCTGGATGTAGCGTACAATGAACTTAAAATTTTAAAACAGTCCCAGCCTAACAGTATAGGGTTATATATAGGAATTCCTTTTTGTCCTACAAGATGCTTATATTGTTCCTTTGTTTCCAATTCAGTCCAGCGTGCACAAAAATTTATAGAGCCTTATATGGAAGCGCTTATCAGGGAGATTCAGCATACCGGGACAATTATAAATAATATGGGCTGGCAAGTAGAGAGTATATATATAGGAGGGGGCACACCGACTGTACTAACGCCGGTCTTTTTAGAAAAACTTTTATCTGCTGTTTGTGCTCATATAAATTTGCAATCGGTAAAAGAATTCACTGTAGAGGCAGGAAGGCCGGATACGATAGATCAAGAAAAATTACGCATCATAAAAAAATATGGAGCAAGCCGCTTAAGCATTAATCCTCAGACTATGAATTTAAGTACGCTTCAAACGATTGGGAGATGCCATATGCCGGAAGATATTGTAAAATCCTTTGGAATGGCAAGAAGTTTAGGTTTTGGCAATATTAATATGGATGTCATAGCGGGTTTGCCTGATGAAACAGTTGATATGTATAAAAATACATTAATACAAGTCCAGGAGCTCGACCCGGAAAGTGTTACAGTACATACCATGAGTATAAAAAGAGCATCCAGATTAAATGAGAAAATAGATGAATATACGATTACCCAGGCAAATGCGGTACAGGATATGCTGCTGTTTACGCAGCAATTTATGAGGGAGCATAATAAATACCCCTATTATATGTATAGACAGAAAAATATTCTTGGTAACTTAGAAAATGTGGGATATTGTAAACCAAATTTTGAATGCATCTATAATGTCCAGATTATGGAGGAGAAGCAAAGTATTATTGCGGTAGGATGTGGAGCAGTTACTAAAATGGTAAATTTAGAGAATAACCGTATTGAAAGGATATTCAATGTGAAAGATGTTGAAGAATATATAAAAAGAATAGATGAAATGCTTATACGGAAAAATAAAATTTATGAGTATTTTTCATAAGCCAACAGCAAAACATGGAATACATTGGAATACATGATGTTAATTAAACATATATCTAATATATAGGGAAGGAAGGGAGATGTTATGAAAGAAGGTTATCCAGCAATTAAAGTTAACATTGAAGGAAAAGTTGAAGAATTTCAAAAAGATATTGCTCTCCTGGAATTAAGCCGTTCATTCAAAAATAACAGAAGTTTAGAAATTTTAGCAGGTAAAGTGGATAACAAAATTAAAGACCTGAGTTATAAGTTAGAACATGATTGTAAAGTTGAATTTATCGATTTATCATCGGAAGATGGAGTGCGGGTATATAAGAGAAGTTTATTTTTTATTCTTATGAAAGCAGTAAAAGAGCTATATCCCGACAGGAAGCTTACCATAAGACATTCTATCAGCAGAGGTACGTACTGTGAACTAAATGGCAGTCAAACAATAATAGAAAAAGATATTCAGAAAATAGAGGGAAAAATGAGAGAAATAGTATCTCGTGAAATTCCTATGGAAAGGTGCACAATACCACTGGAGGAAGCCCGGCAGATTTTTCTCCAGAGCGGAGATTATGATAAAGTAAGTTTGCTTAAGCATTGCCAAAAAGAATTCATAAGCATATACAAATGCGGCGATATGGCAAATTATTTATACGGGCATTTAGTGCCGCATACAGGCTATATAAAAAACTTTGAACTGATGTACTATCCCCCTGGATTTATACTAAGGTATCCGGATAAAAATTCACCTTATAAAATCCCCGAATTTGAAGAGAATAAAAAACTCTTCCAGGTTTTAAATGAATATAAGAGGTGGGGAGAAATATTAAATGTTTCCCATATAGGTTCTCTAAATGAGATTATAGCTGCCGGAAATGCAAAGGATTTAATTCATATCTCAGAAGCTCTCCATGAGAAGAAAATTGCATATATCGCGGATATGATTAAAGAAAATGCAGATAACATTAAAATCGTACTTATTTCCGGTCCGTCTTCATCAGGCAAAACGACTTTTGCCCACCGTCTTGCTGTACATCTGAGGGTCAATGGTCTGAAGCCAGTAACCATTTCATTGGATGATTATTTTGTGGACAGGGAACATACTCCGCTGGATGAGAATGGGGAGCCTGATTTTGAAGCGCTTGAAGCTATAGACATTCATTTATTTAATGAACATCTCCGTCAATTAATAGATGGAAATGTGGTAGAGATTCCCATATTTAATTTCCATCTGGGGTGCAGGGAACCTAAAGGTAGAAAGTTAAAGCTGGAACAGGACCAGATTATTATTATTGAAGGTATCCATGGTCTTAATGAAAAACTGACATCGTCTATTCCAAGAAAAAACAAATTTAAAATTTATGTCAGCGCGTTGACGCAATTAAGTTTAGATGATTATAATCCTATTTCTACTACAGATACCCGGCTGATTAGAAGAATGGTAAGAGACTTTAATTTCCGTTCCAACTCGGCTTTGCGGACTTTAGAAATGTGGGGTTCGGTAAGGAAAGGAGAAATGAAAAATATATTTCCGTTCCAGGAACAGGCTGACGTTATGTTTAACTCTGCACTGGTTTACGAACTTGCTGTATTGAAGAGTTTTGCATTACCACTACTGGAAGGGATTGACAATACTCATGAGCAGTATTCAGAAGCCAGGAGATTGATTGATTTTCTAAGTTATTTCTTGACAATCTCCACTGACAATATTCCCAGTACATCCATCATGAGGGAGTTTATTGGTGGAAGTTCTTTATACTAAATTATTAATAAAAAATAACCAGCTGTACGGCTGGTTATTTTTCAAATGTTTCTTCTAATTTTTTCAGGTTTTCCAGTGCAATATCGCTTTTGAGTTTGGTAAGATTCATATTTGACTGTGCCACTACTTTTTCTAACTCATATATAGAAAACTCCATTTTACTTGCCTGGTTTTCCTGCTCCTTTTTAACCTGTGCTTTTACTATGGGCCAATGGGATTTTAAGTTGTTTATACTGGATTTTGATTTTTCCCATTGATTTGCCATTCCATTATATTTTGCGTCTCTTATAAAATATGCTATCCTTTTTAAATCCGGTGGAGTTTTATTCGTATACTGTCCCATAAATTCTGGAATAAATTGATACAGTTCGTTGGCAGTAAACAGGGTATTTAGCATATCTTTAGCTTCCACATAGGTTGTCAATATATTAAGAGAATTACTGAAATCATCAATAACTTTCTTAGGTGCTCCAGCCTTCACTGCTTCCGGTTGAAACGAATTCCACTGCTTGTGAATGTCTTCAACTTTTTTAGTTACTGTTTTCCATTTTTTATCTTCAGGAGATTCTTTCTTGACTTCTTTTTCTGTTTCTTGCTTGGTTTCAGCTTTGGCTTTATCCTTATCCTCTTCCTGTTTTACTTCGGTTTTTGTTTCAGTCTTGATTTCTGCTTCCGATTTTTCTTCTTCTTTTTTATCTAATTCCTTAATGACATCTTGTATTGAAGATTCCAGTCCTTTAAGGGTATCCGGGGCTTTTTTTTCTGATTCACTTGTACTTTTGGGCGCGGGTTTAGCAGCCTTTTTAGAACATCCGGAAAAAGCAGCTGTAACCATGGAGAGGGTAAATACTAATATAATATAAGTTATTATACGATTTTTTTTCACATAAATCACCTCAAATTTAGTCTAACCACTAAAAATATAATAAATACTACTTTCATATAATATCTGAGGATTTAATAAAAAGAAAAAATTACATAAAGGATTTTTCATTATTTTGTTGAATATTTATATTTGTAGTTTTGTGTTTTTTAATTCGTTGAGAGGAGTTTTTTATGTTGATTACAGTGAATTTAATGTCTAAAAAAGAGGGGGAGATCAAAAGATTTTTAAGTAAATATTTTGAAAAGGAATCTGCTGTAGATGAAAATGTAATAGAATGGATATATGTTTACAGAAATGTTGTTAAAGCTCTTGATGTAATAGATTCGGTTATGGATAATTACAGCGATTATAATATATCTTTATGGGTACAGGTAGGTGATGAAGATATAGTGGAAGTTACAAAATATAACAGAAATAAGTTAACGGCAAAAATTTTAAAAAGCACTGAAAATGCAGGAATTTTCTAAGCATAATAAAAGAGTATATAGAAGTATATGTCAAAGACAGCATTTTTGGTGTTTAAAATTTTATAGTATGGGAATACTCCTCAAATAGATATATGATATGAGGAGGAATACATATGGAAATACCAGTTTTAAATGCCAACTATAGAATTGGGGTAGGTAAAAATAGTGCCCGTCGTTCAAGAAATATTGGACAAATTCCCGGGGTAGTGTATGATTCTGATTTAAATAAACTGATAGGAATTGACAAAAAAGATTTAGACTCAGTTTTAGCCCATTATGGAGAAAATGCTCTGGTAAATATTCAGCTTGGTGGAGATACAATAAAGTCTATGATTGTTGAAGTGCAGCATCATCCGGTGAGCAGGCAGGTAATGCATGTGGATTTTAAGCCGGTAAGAGATGACACAAGAGTACGCGCCCATATTCCTATCAAATTTATCGGAATGGCTGAAGTTGAGCGCAGCGGTGGAATTTTACAGCGGCAAAGACAGGAAATCGAAGTAGAATGTGCTGCGGATAGAGTACCCAAGTTTATTAACATAGATTTAAGCAGGCTTGCTGTCGGACAGAGTTTTAAAGTTCTGGACATTGAAATTGCCGAAGAACTCTCGATACTGACTAAGCCGACGGAAGTAATTGCAACGCTGACTGCAGCTAATAATTTTGTAGAACCCGGAAACAGCGTAGTTGCAAATAAAGCTGAAGAAAAAGAAGAGTAAAGGGGAATGACATAATGACAATACTTAATGAGATTAGAAACAAAATGACTGAGACAGCTAAAAGTGCAATAAAAAAGTCAAATGAGATTGTAGAGGTCACCAAACTTAGTATTTCGATAGGAGATGCCCAATCCCGGATTGATAAATTACTAAAAGATATAGGAAAAATCATGTATGATGCCTATAAATCGGGAGAAATTTTTTCAGAAGAAATCTCAACGATATGCTTAGAGATTGATGAGATTGCAGATGAAATCAACAGCATGAGACAAAAAATTGCGCAGCTTAAAAATGTCAAGGTCTGTCCGGTATGTGAAAAAGAAAACGAGAGCGATGCATCTTTCTGCTCCAGGTGTGGTCATAAGATCAGTGAGGAAGCAGCTGGTGAAGAGTAAAAGATAGTACAAAATATATAAAGATTGTATATTGCAGATAGCCTTCTAGGTATTATATGATATATTCAAAGTAATACTTAGGGGGTTTTTTTATGGTTGCATTAGAAGAAATAGCCGCAGTGATTACGCCTTTATACATAGATATTATGGGTCAAGTTAAAAAAAGACTGGATAGTTTAACAAAACCGATAGGAAGTCTCGGGCGATTAGAAGACATTGTTATGCAATTGGCGGGTATCAGCGGGGAAGTATTTCCTAAAGTAGACAAGAAGAATGTTATTATTATGTGTGCTGATAATGGTGTTGTTGAGGAGGGAGTCAGTTCCTGCCCTAAAAGTGTTACTGCTGAAGTTACGCGAAATTTTACCAGAGGCATTACAGGAATAAATATATTTGCAAGACATGCAAATAGCGATATAACGATAGTGGATATTGGTGTAGATGCTGAAATTGAGTGCCAGCAAGTGTTGAATCGAAAAATAAGGTGGGGTACCGGAAATATTGCAAAAGGCCCTGCCATGTCAAAAAGTGAAGCAATAAAAGCTATCGAAACAGGTATCGATATTGTTTCTGCTTTAAAGAAAAAAGGAGTTAATCTTTTAGGAACAGGAGAAATGGGAATAGGTAATACCACCACAGCGAGTGCAATTGTTGCAACGTATGCCGACTGTCCCGTTGATAAAGTAGTGGGTAAGGGAGCAGGTCTAACCAAGGAAGCCTATCATAATAAGATTGCCATAGTGAAAAAAGCTATAGAAGTGAACCAACCGGATAAAAAAGACCCGATTGATGTTTTATCCAAAGTTGGGGGGCTTGATATTGCGGGACTAGCAGGGTGTTTTATAGGGGCTGCGTATAACAGGATTCCGATTTTAATCGACGGGTTCATTTCAGGCTCAGCAGCATTAATTGCATGCAAGATACATCCTCTGGTAAAAGAATATATTATTCCATCCCATGGGTCTGCAGAACCAGGCACAGAAGTCTTGATGAGTTTACTGGAAATGGAGCCAATGTTAAACCTTAAAATGAGACTTGGAGAAGGAACAGGAGCAGCACTGGCCTTTCATATCATTGATGCAGCAGTTGCAGCATACAATCAGATGGGTACTTTTCAAGATGCAAATATAGAGCAATATGAGCCGTTAGAATAGGAATAGTGGGTTGTGGGTGAACCCCTGGTCTTTTTGGTATTAATGTTGAAAGGGGCAAATGATGTTGAAAGGGAATAAGTGCAGAATAAATCTATTATATGGTGAAGCGCAAAAAGAACTTCAATGTGATCAAGGCAGCATCCTCATGGACGTTTTGAATAAAAATAATATTTATATTGATGCTCCCTGTGGGGGAAATTGTCTATGTGGAAAGTGTAAGGTGAAAGTAATAGGAGAAAATGTCTCACTGCCTGCTCAGGAAGAGCTTAAGCTTATCACTCAAAAAGAAAAAAATGAAGGATATAGACTTGCATGTACAGTACAAATATTAGGTGATGTTGAAATAATTTTGGAGGATAATCGTGATAGTGCTCAAATCATGTCTGGAGGGATTGACCGTACAGTCTCAGTTTCTCCGGCGATAAGAAAAAAGGTTGTTGTATTGGATAAGCCTGCTATACAGGATCAAAGAGATGACCTGCAGAGACTACTGGATGCATTAGACCTAGAATGCCGCCAAATCCCTTTAAAAATACTTCAAAAACTGCCGGATTTAATCCGGGACCATAACTGTACGGTTACAGTTGTGTATAATGATAAAGAGATTATTTCAGTTGAAGGCGGGGACACATCTCACTTATGTTACGGAGTTGCCGTAGACATAGGGACTACAACAGTAGTTACGTATCTGGTAGATTTAAATTCAGGAAAGCAGGTGGATGTAATATCTGAGCTTAACTCCCAGAAATCTTTCGGGGGAGATGTAATTTCAAGAATTAGCCATACCCTTCAACAGGTTGATGGGTTAAGGCAGCTTCAGGAAAAGATTGTTTCCCAAATAAATTGTATGATACAGGGAATAGCCAATAAAAATAAAATTGATGTTGAACATATATACAGCATTGTACTTGTTGGAAATACCACTATGATGCATCTGTTTAGCGGGGTGCCGCCCAAAAATATTGCAGCTTCGCCTTTTACACCTGCTTTTACTCAAAATATGGTTTACCATGCAAAAGAGTTGGGATTGAAAATTAATGATACATGCCTGGTTTATTTACTTTGCTGCATTTCAGGGTATGTAGGTGCTGATATTGTTGCTGCAATTTCAGCCAGTGGAATGATGGAAAAGGATGAACTAAGTTTACTAATAGATATAGGGACAAACGGGGAGATTGTTTTGGGCAATAAAGAACATATCACCTGTTGTTCAACAGCTGCAGGGCCTGCCTTTGAAGGTGCGCATATCAGGAACGGCGTAGGTGGCATTGCAGGAGCAATCAATACGGTTAAATTGGAAAATAATCAGATAAAATATACCACAATTTCAAATGGCAATCCTCTTGGAATTTGCGGTTCCGGGATTGTTGACATAGTGTCAATGTTAATTGAGACGGGAATTGTAGATGAAACTGGAAGAATTGTAGATGAGGATGAAGTAGAATCAGAATTGGGCAGAGCGTTGATTAAAAATGTCATAGAACTGGACGGGATGCCTGCCTTTGTAATAGCGCAGGACACCGAAACAAAAAATGGGGAGCCCATCGTTATTACCCAGAAAGATATTAGAGAGGTCCAGTTGGCAAAAGCTGCAATTGCTGCGGGCATTAATACATTGATTAAAACAATGGGGAAAAAGGTTGAAGATATAAGTAATATCTATCTTGCCGGTGGCTTTGGTAGTTACATTGATAAAAAAAGCGCAGTGCGTATTGGATTATTACCAGGGGAGCTTGAAAATAAAATCACTGTACTTGGTAATGCAGCCGGAATGGGAGCAGTCATGGCTTTATTATCCGAGCAATATTATTTTTATAGTAATGAGATAAAAAGATTGGCAACATATGTTGAACTGTCAACCACTCCAGAATTTCAAGATGAATATGTAAATTGTATGTATTTTTAAAAGTGTACATTTCTCATGTGCACTTTTTTATTTTTTTAAAGATTTTGCTATTATAAAAAAGGATTTTTAATGGTAATATAGAATAATTAGACATTATAGAAAAAAGGAGATGATTTTTATGCGGCAATGCCCTTATTGTGGGGAACACATAGACAGCAGTACCTCGAAATGTCCGTTTTGTGGAAGTAATGTAGAGCCCCGGAACGATATCCAGGAAGTAGAATTAATTAATTCTGGCAATATTCCTTCACAATCTCAGAAGAATTCACTAAGCAACGGCCTTAAAGTACTTTTTGCAATGATATCTACTATTCCTCTTGTCGGGCAGCTTTTTGGCATTATATTGGCAATTATATACATGAATGCTGAAGGAGATGCGGATAAGAAATCCTATGGGAAAGCATTGCTTACGGGTACACTTATTATAACTTTGGTTACCTGCTTATGTTGTGTTGCTTATTTTGTTTTTTCTTTATATTTCATTTCTAACAATATGCCGGAATTATTTGAACAATTTAAGCAGATTCAATAATATATGGATATTTTACTGTTAGAAAAAATATATTATAGATTGGGGGCTCTCATTTGCCACCAGATTACTTCAAGGACTCTTGTTGTAGATGGAAAATACTTACCTGTGTGTGCAAGAGATACCGGTATTTATTTAGGGATGTTTCTAAGCCTTGTTTTTTTGTATCTTAGTAAAAGATGGGACTGTGATAAACCACCAAGATTAAGTTTAACTATCATATTGTGTGCATTTATAGTTTTTATGGGATGGGATGGGATAACTTCCTATTTGCAAATCCGGACCACCAATAATATGGTTAGGCTTATTTCTGGAGGACTATTTGGAATGGCAATTCCATTTTTTCTTATGCCTATTGCTAATTTTAAGATTTTCAATTGCAATAAGAATCCGGCGCTTGGAACTTTTAAAGAATTAATTATACTTGCATTACTGCTTGTTCTGGTGTGTATGACCATATATTACGGGTTGATCAAAAATTGGTGGCTTATTTCATCTATCATTATTTTTACCATGTTGTTTATTTATTATAGAATTTGTTACTCAATCACTGTGCAGGTATTTAAGACTGCAAAGATTAATCAATTATTTATTTCATTACTATTGGAAATACTAATATTTACCTGTTTGTATTTGTTTTCAGAATACATACTGGCACCAATTAAAGAGGTAAATAACTTATTGTAATCAGAAGTCATAAACTAAAAATATACACCCATACAGGAGGGATCACTTGAATAAAAAGGAATTACGGAATAAATACCTTAAGATGAGAAAAAACTTACAATATGAAGAAGTAGAGAAAAAGAGCAAAAATATCATTCAAAAACTAATGGACACTGCATGGTACAGGCAGTCCAATACCATTATGAGCTACATAGATTTTAGAAATGAAGTAATTACACGAAGTTTTATAAAGCATGCTTTGAAGGATAATAAAAGGATAATAGTCCCTATTACCGATATGTCATCCAAAATACTTATTTTATCAGAATTAAAAGATTTTGATAATGAGTTATGTCAAAGCAGCTACGGTATTTTAGAACCTAAAAAGGAATATGTTCGGGTAGTAAGCTGCAATTTGCTCGATCTGGTACTGGTCCCCGGTCTGGCCTTTGATACTAGTGGTTATCGAATAGGATATGGCGGCGGTTATTATGACAGGCTGCTGCAGCGCTTGCCACAAAAGACAATAACCATAGGCCTGGCCTTTGAATTCCAGATAGTCGGTAATATACCTGTTGAAAGTTTTGATAGAAAAGTAGATTTCATTATTACAGAAGAAAGGATTATTCGTCATGAACACTAAGGGTAGAGTTACGGTAAGAGGAGCAAACTGGCTGTTCCTAACTACATTAATTTTGCAATTTGTCATAGCTTTTGCAATAAGTATACCTATTGGCTTACTTTACTTTCTTATTAGTCAAAATGAACCTCAAGAAAATGATTTAATGAACTACTTACTAATCTTTACCCAGATCTTTGCAGTTTTTTTGCCGGCATTATTATACCTGAAATTTAAAGAAGTGGACATTCCAAAAGTTATACGGTTAAAACCTTTGAGCCTTCTTCACATCATACTGGCTTTCATTATAGGATTATCGGGACAATTTATTGCTCAAATGTTAAATTTACCTGTCTTGTATCTCTTGAGCCTGCTTGGTGAAATACCACCGCCTCCGATACCTATACCACATACTTTTAGCGAATTAATCATTAGCCTGCTGGTTGTTGCACTTGCTCCTGCTGTCAGTGAGGAAGTTATGGTAAGAGGAATTATCATGAGAGCCTATGAAATCAGGGGTACTAGAGCAGGTTTAATCATTTCTGCTTTATTGTTTGGTTTTATGCACGGTGATATCAAAAATTTATTGGGCCCCATTTTCTTTGGGGTGATTTTTGGATACCTGGTAATCCGAACAGGTTCTCTTTTTGCAGGAATGATAGCCCACTTTACTAACAATGCTTTTGCTATGTTATTAGCTTATTTAGAGGAAAATTTTCCTGAACAATTTCCTTTTTTGCAGAGTGATTTTTTTATACTGGGAGCTTTCGTATTATCAATCATATTATTTGTCCTGGCAATTATAGTGCTTAATAAGACAACTTTTTTGGAGGTAAAACCTTCAATTTCCAATATGAAACAGGATTTAAGAGCTGCTTTTATTAATATGCCTATTATGATAACAATGGTTATTTATATGATTCTTCAAATTTTTACTATCGTTGAAATATTGCAAGGCAATCCGCAATTGTCTATTAAAATTTGGTGATCTGCGCAGTGAAAATCTTCATCAAAATGAATAAAAACCTTTTATTTTTCAAAATATATTAGCGAAGAATGGATGTATGGCTCTAAGCCTTTTCGCAACGTTCTTTCCATAATATTCTTCAAATAAAAAATATGCACTTACGAAGAATGCAGGTATTTGTGACCTTTAAATTCGGGTTATGGTGTACATTAAGAATACAAGGAGAGGTTTAAGTGAATTCAGCAGTTTTCAATGTGGAGGGTATGAACTGCAGCAATTGCGTGGATATCATCAGAAGTTCAGTTGGAGCAATAAAGGGAGTGCAGAATGTAAAAATTGACTTTGACAGTAAACAGGTGAAAGTAGATTATGATTCTTCTGTCGTTCAAGAACAAAAAATAAAAGATACAATCACTGAAATGGGATATGGGTTAAAATAATTGAATTTAATCTTGTAAACATAGCTAGATAGACTATATAATAGATTATATAGTCTATTTTTGTTGTTCTGTATTAGATTTGCCATAAATCACCAGAGGTGCTTTAAAAACTTATATAGAATATAGTAATTGCAAAAATATTATTATAGAAGCTGAAAAAGCATTATTTGTTACAATGACTGCAACAGAAAACCTGTCTGCTTGCAGACAGAATGAATGTCGCATAAAGTTTCATCAAAATCTACCGCTTAAATAATTTCGAGTACGGCACACATCTGCGTTATTTCAAATGAGTACCGTACACGAAGAATAAAATTGAAGATTTTGATATTTTTTGAGAGGAGAAAATTTGTGGGGAATAATAAGCTTGATATTACCAAGCTGGATAAAATTATTAAAAAAACAATAGAGGCGATTAATGCCAGTAAAAATCAAATATATGATATTGCAGAAGGGGCACGTAAGGAATGTAAGCGGCTGGAACAGGATCTGGCAGAGTTAAAAGAGCAGGCAAAGCAGATTATTAAGGCTGTTGAAAAATTGGAAAAAGAATTAAAAGAAAGTCGCAGAAATTTAATGCTGCTGAGCAAAAACTTCGCGAATCGTTCGGATGCGAAATTAAAAGAAGCCTATGAAAAGGCAGATAGTTTAAGAATTGATTTAGCAATCAAGAAGGAGCAGGAACAAAATATCATTGTACGGCGCAATGAGCTTGAAATACGGCTTCGGGAAGCTTACAAAACCGTTGAAAGAGCAGAGGACCTTATCACTCAGATAGGGACTGTAATGGAATATCTTTCGGGTGATTTATTAGATTTGAGCTTTCAATTAAAAAATATTCAGCAAAAGCAAAATCTGGGAATTAAAATTATAAGGGCCCAGGAAGAAGAACGTCAGAGGGTTGCCCGGGATATTCATGACGGACCTGCCCAATCTATGTCTAATGTAGTCCTTAAGGCAGAAATATGTGAAAAATTAATAGATGTAGATGTACAAAAAGCAAAAAATGAATTAAGAGAACTGAAAATGGTGGTAAGGGGCTGCCTGCAGGATGTGCGGAGAATCATTTATGACTTAAGACCCATGTCCCTTGATGATTTAGGGCTGATACCCACCATCCAAAGATATGTGTCGAATTATCAGGCGGAAACGAATATTGAGACCAGGTTTAGAACGAATGGTAATTGTGAGGATATTAGTCCGGTTATTTCTCTCACTACTTTCAGGATTATACAAGAAGCTTTAAATAATGTTAAAAAGCACGCTCAGGCACAAAGTGTAACCGTTAATATATCTTTTACTGAAAGTATTTTGTCTTTACATATATTTGATGATGGTAAAGGTTTTAATTTAGATGAAGTTGCTAAAAAAAGCTGCGACCAAAGTGGAGGATTTGGGCTTTACAGCATGAAAGAGAGAGTAGAGTTGTTAAATGGGACTTTTGAAATTCAATCAGAGATTGGCAAAGGCACAAAGTTGAACATAGAAATACCGCTAAAATCAAAAGAGGGGGTTCAAGATGAGAAAAATAAGAATACTAATAGCTGATGACCACTCCATGGTAAGACAGGGGTTAAAGCAGATTGTTGAATTGGAAGAAGATATGGAAGTAGTAGCTCAAGCGTCTAATGGAGAAGAAGCAGTAAATTTAGCAATGGAGGTTCAGCCTGACGTAATATTAATGGATATCAATATGCCCAAGGTGAACGGCATTCAGGCGATAGCCCAATTAAAAGAGAAAGGATGCTCCTCTAAAATTATTATGTTGACTATTCATGCTGACCGTGAGTATCTTGTAAAAACAGTTCAGCTTGGAGCTGCCGGATACGTGTTGAAAGATGCTGATTCGGATGTCTTAATCAAAGCGATTCAAAGTGTATATAAAGGTCAATCCTATATTCAACCTACAATGACTACTGAACTTATTAAAGAATTTACCAAAGGTGTATCCGAGGAGCACAGTAATAAAAATCAAAATCTGCTTACACAAAGAGAAATTGAAGTTTTGGAACTTATTGCAGAAGGAATGTTGAATAAAGAAATTGCGGCAAAACTATATATTAGTGAAAAGACAGTTAAAAATCATGTATCCAACATATTTAAAAAGTTAAATGTGTCCGATAGGACGCAGGCTGCAATTTACGCGTTTAAACATAATATAAAGAAAGATTGATGCCCTCTAAGCAAGGGCTTTTTATTTTAATTGACACTTTCTTTTGGTTAGGCTAAAATGGAAGAGTTAATATATACTAATCATTTAAGGGTGAAAAGTAATCAATGCAAATAAGAGAAGATGTAAGAAATATAGCCATTATTGCACATGTTGACCATGGAAAAACTACTTTAGTGGATGGATTATTAAAGCAAAGCGGTATTTTCAGGGCAAATGAACAGGTACAGGAAAGAGTTATGGACTCCAATGATTTGGAAAGGGAAAGGGGAATTACCATACTTTCCAAAAACACTTCGGTGATGTATAAAGGAATAAAAATCAACATTGTAGACACTCCGGGGCACGCTGACTTTGGAGGCGAAGTAGAACGTGTCCTTAAAATGGTGGACGGAGTACTCTTATTGGTAGATGCCTTTGAAGGATGCATGCCGCAAACCAGATTTGTTCTTAGAAAGGCGTTAAGCCTCAACCTTAAGCCAATTGTAGTAGTAAACAAGATCGACCGTCCCGGGGCAAGACCTTACGAAGTAGTGGATGAAATACTTGAGCTTTTCATTGAATTGGGTGCGGATGAAGATCAGTTGGAATTTCCGGTGGTGTATGCATCTGCCCGTGATGGCTATGCTGTGGTGGAACCGGAGGCAAAAGGGGAAAACCTGCTGCCTCTATTTGAAATGATTGTTAACCATGTTCCAGCTCCTAAAGGTGAAATGGAACAGCCTCTGCAGATACTTGTTTCCAATATTGAATATGATGAATATATCGGCAGGATAGCGGTAGGAAGAGTAGAACGGGGAAGTGCACAATATGGCCAACAAGCTGTATTATGCAAAAAAGATGGAAGCAATGTCAATGTGAAAATAACCAGGTTGTACCAGTTTGAAGGGTTAAAAAGAGTAGAAGTAGAAAGTGCAAAACTGGGGGATATTATTGCTGTATCGGGGATTAGTGACATTAATATTGGAGAGACCATTTGTGATGCAGGTCATCCGGAACCCCTGCCATTTGTTCAAATTGATGAGCCAACCATATCTATGACATTTAGTGTCAACAATAGTCCCTTTGCAGGCAAAGAAGGAATTTTTGTAACATCAAGACATTTAAGGGAAAGGTTGTTTAAAGAGACTGAAACCAATGTGAGCTTGAAAGTAGAAGAAACCGATTCTGCGGATTCTTTTAAGGTTTCGGGGAGAGGTGAACTTCATCTCTCAATTTTGATTGAAACGATGAGAAGGCAGGGTTATGAATTCCAAGTATCAAAGCCGGTAGTAATCAATAAGGAAGTCAATGGTGAAATTCATGAGCCAATTGAATTGTTAATCATAGATGTGCCCGAAGAATATATGGGAGTAGTTATGGAAAAAATAGGGATGAGAAAAGCTGAGATGATTAATATGACATCCGCTAATTCGGGGTATATGCGATTGGAATTTAAAATTCCTGCAAGAGGATTAATTGGTTACAGGTCTGAGTTTATGACGGATACAAAAGGTAATGGGATAATGAATCATATTTTTTATGGCTATGAACCCTATAAGGGTGATATACAGGGAAGACAGCGGGGTTCACTCATTGCTTTTGAAACAGGAGAAGCTACCACCTATGGATTATATAATGCTCAAGAAAGAGGGACATTATTTATTACCCCCGGTACTAAAGTATATGAGGGGATGGTAGTAGGGGAAAATTCCCGTCTGGAGGATATTACGGTCAATGTATGCAAGAAAAAGCACGTTACCAATATGAGAGCGGCCGGTTCTGAAGAGGCACTCAGGTTAACGCCGGCGACAGTTTTAAGTTTGGAACAGTCATTGGAGTTTATTGCTGATGATGAATTGGTTGAAGTTACTCCTAAGAATATCAGACTGAGGAAAAAAATTCTCAACCATGAAATGAGAGCTAAAAGCAAAAGATAAGGAGGTGTGGTGATGGACTTATCTCCTGAACCAACAAGGAAGACCGGAAATGTAAACAAGTTTTTCAGCTTTTTCATCAAATTCACCTTAATGTGCATTATTATCGTTTCATGTGTAATTGCAGGGAAGTATGCCTTCAAAATAGGCTACCAGTATGTTAAAGACCCTGATAGCTTTAACCAAAAGAGAGATGTGGAAAACAGGACAGTAGAGGTAGAAATTCCTAAAGGTGCTACTACTCAGGATATTGCAATGATTTTAAAAGAGAAGGGTCTAATTAAATATCCAATCCTTTTTAGAGTGGTATCTAGAGTAAAACGTTATGATGGTAAGTATCAGCAGGGGATTCATCGTTTGAACACATCAATGGACTATGAGGCTATTATGTCAGAGCTGCAAAAAAATGTGGCAAAAAAAGAAACTAAAAAGTTTACCATTCCGGAAGGTTATGAGTTTAAGCAAATTGTAGAAAAGCTAGCTAACGAGAAGTTGATCGATAAGGAAAAATTTATACAATTAGCGGAAAATGGCGAATTTGACTATCCTTTCTTAAAAGATTTGCCTGAAAGAAAAAATAGATTGGAAGGGTATCTTTTTCCCGATACTTATGAGGTATATGCTGATGCCACTGAAGAAGATATAATAAGAAAAATGCTTGAACAGTTCGAAAAAGAATTTAAACAGCAGTATTATGAAAGAGCAAAAGAGCTGGGGATGACAGTGGACCAGGTGGTGATACTGGCTTCAATGATAGAAAGAGAAGCAAAATTGGATAAGGAAAGACCTCTCGTATCCGCAGTTTTTCATAACCGTTTAAAAAGTAAGGACTATCCATTCCTTCAATCTTGTGCAACAGTCCAGTATATTTTAGGGGAACGAAAAGAAATACTATCGGTAGAAGATACAAAAATACCGTCACCATATAATACCTATATCAATCCCGGGTTGCCGCCGGGACCAATTGCTTCCCCCGGCAGGGAGTCCATACGTGCTGCATTGTATCCGGCAGATGTTGACTATATGTTTTTTGTAGCAAATAGTGATGGAAGCCATATTTACTCAAAAACTTACAACGAGCATTTAAAAGCGATGAAAAGGGTAAAATAACGTTCTTTCCATCATATTTAAACTATATAGTTCACAGTTAACAGTTCTCAGTTAACAGTTCTCAGGCCACAGTAGTAAACGATTTAATAGCTTTTACCGTGAACTGTGAACCGTGAACCGTGAACCGTGAACTTATTAACCTTTTATCTGTCATGTAAAATCATTAGCAGTAAATATATAGTATAGCATATTAAAATAGGAGCGGTTTAATGATAGAAGACAATATAAATTACGATTATATTACACGATATATACGGGAAACCATCCCGCAAAATCAGGGGATACTTAAAGAGATGGAAGAATATGCCCATGAGAATCATGTGCCTATTGTCCATCCTGAAGTTGCAAGATTAATCTTTGTGATAGCAAAGATAATAAATCCGGTTAATATTCTTGAAATTGGTACGGCAATAGGATACTCTGCCATCCTTCTCTCAAAGGCATTAAAACCGGGCGGCAAAATAGTAACAATTGAACGGTATGAAAAAATGATAAAAGTTGCCCGGGAAAATATTAAAAAAGCTGATTTGGAGAATACTATAACTGTTTTGGAAGGAGATGCAGAACAAATACTCCCCGGGCTGGCAGGACAATACGATTATATTTTCATTGATGCAGCCAAAGGGCAATACCTAGAATTTTTACCCCATTGTATGAGACTGTTAAAATCAAGTGGCGTACTTGTGTCTGATAATGTACTCTATAAGGGTATGATTGCTACAGACAAACTGGTGGTAAGGAGAAAAAAAACCATCGTAAAAAGATTAAGAAACTATCTTACGACTATTTGTAATCATCCGCAATTAGAAAGTACAATTATTCCTATAGGAGATGGAGTGGCAATATCTTATAAAGTGGGGTGTGGGGAGTGAAAAGCTGGGAGAATTTTTAATAACAATGAAAATAGCCTGTATAGTGGTTTTACTCTACACTATCCACTCTCCACTGACCACTATGTTTATATAATAAAAAAGAGGAAACATCGAGGTGATGTTATGAAAAAACCTGAGTTATTGGCCCCAGCAGGCAATTTAGAAAAATTAAAGATGGCAGTTATCTACGGTGCCGATGCAGTTTATCTTGGAGGAGAAGAATTTGGGCTAAGGGCAGCAGCGGATAACTTTAATACGGAGGAAATGAAAGAGGGCGTTGAATTTGCCCATAGCAGGGGAAAAAAAGTATATGTTACAGCCAATATTATTCCTCACAATGAAGATTTGCAAGGGCTTCCGGAATATATACGGGAGGTATCGGAAATAGGTGTTGATGCACTGATTGTCTCAGATCTTGGCGTATTTGCAATAGCAAAAGAAGTAGCGCCAGACCTTGAGATTCACATTAGTACTCAAGCAAATAATACCAACTGGAAGAGTGCGGAATTTTGGCACAAGCTTGGGGCAAAAAGAATCATTCTTGCGAGGGAACTTTCGTTACAGGAAATCAAGGAGATAAGAGAAAAAGTTCCTGCTGATGTTGAATTGGAATGTTTTGTGCATGGCGCCATGTGTATATCCTATTCCGGACGCTGCCTGTTAAGCAACTATATGGCAAACAGGGATGCAAACCGTGGTGCTTGCGCACACCCATGCCGGTGGAAATATTATTTGATGGAGGAAAAAAGACCGGGAGAATACATGCCGGTTGTTGAAAATGAAAGGGGCACGTTTATTTATAACTCTAAAGACCTGTGTATGATTGGACATATTCCTGAACTGTTGAAGAGTGGGATATCAAGTTTGAAAATAGAAGGTCGTGTAAAGAGTGCTTACTATGTAGCAACTGTAGTAAAAGCCTATAGGCAGGCAATAGATGCATATATGGATAATCCGGGAAAATATGTATTTGATCCGGCATTACTTGATGAATTAAAGAAAGTCAGCCATAGAGAGTACACAACAGGGTTTTATTTTGGGAAACCCTCTGGAAAGGAGCAAATTTATCATACCAGTTCCTATATAAGAGAATATGATATTGTAGGACTGGTAAAGGAGTATGATCCGGTTACTGGGATTGCAATCATTGAACAAAAAAACAGGTTTTTTGTTGGAGATGAGGTTGAAGTTGTGCAGCCGGATAAGCCTTTTTTCTTCACGCAGATTATAGAAGAAATGAGAAATGAGGAAGGCCAGGCAATCAATGTTGCCCCCCATCCTCAGATGGTTTTGAAAATACCAATGAAAGTTCCTGTTGTACCCTATTCCATGCTGCGTAAGAAGGGCGAAGAAAAAGATCTAAGTGGCCGGTAGTATTGTATAGTGCACCCTATGTCTGGGAAAAATGTAGTATGAACTATTTTCCTGACTTGGAGGTGCACTTTTGATTTATCACAACAGATTAAGGTTTATCACAGTTTTTTTTACAATATTATTCTTATGCATGTTTGTGAGACTTTTATATTTCCAGGTAATACAGAAAGATTTTTTAACCCAACAAGCAGCCCGGCAAAGAGCTATCGATACGACATTGAAAGTTGCCAGGGGTAATATTTATGATAGAAATATGATACCTTTCACCGATAGGGAAGATAAATATTATGTGGTCGTTATTCCCAACCTTTTTAAAGATTTTGTCCAGGTATCCCAGGACCTGTCAAAATATACGGGATATAGTACACAACAAATAAAAGAGATATTAGGTGAAAAAAAACCCGTAACTTTTATCATAGATAATTATTCTGAGGAAGAGATTACTGAAAAATTAAATTATCCCGGAGTTAAAATTATAAGCTTAAGCAAGAGATATGGCAATTCTTCATTGGCAAGACATGTTATAGGATATATAAATGACGTTGACCAGTCGGGATATTCCGGAATTGAAAAGGCATTCAATCAATACCTCGCCACTCAAAAATCTCAGAGCATAGGGATGGTTGGAGATGCTTTCAAACGTTCCATACCCGGCCTGGGCTACAGGGTTGTAAATTGTTTTGGCAGTAACGACAATACCGGAGTGCGTCTTACTTTGGATTATCATATACAAAGCATAGTGGAGAAAGTAGCGGACTCACAAATGAAAAGCGGCGCCGTTGTTGTGACCGACGTACAAACGGGTGATATTCTGGCGTTAGCCAGCAGGCCTAATTATTTGCAGGATGATATTAAGCAGTATATAGAGAGCCAGGAAAGTGAGCTGGTTAATAAAGCATTTTCCGCATATGATGCAGGTTCTATATTTAAAATTGTTGTTGCTGCAGCTGCCCTGGAACAGCAGACTATTGAGATGGAGACGCCTTTTACATGCACTGGACGTATCGATGTGGATGGAAAAGAATTTAAGTGCTATAAAGAAGATGGTCATGGTGAAATTAATTTTATAAAGGGGTTTGCCTATTCCTGCAATCCTCTATTTATAGACACAGGATTAAAGTTAGGGTATAAATCCATTATAGATATGGCAAAGAGATTTGGATTTGGAAGCCCTATACATCTTTTTGACGGACTGGAGCAGCAGTCAGGAAATGTTCCAGATAAGAAGTATGTTTCTCCTAGAGAGATTGCCAATATCTCTATAGGACAGGGAGAAATACTTGTAACGCCCATCCAGGTGGCGGATATGGTAACAACTATAGCGAATAATGGGATAAGAAAGAAATTAAATATTGTAGATGCGATTGTAACAGATGATGGAAATGTAGTAAAACAGTTACGACGTGAAGATGATACACCAGTTATCAGCGCTGACATTGCCAAAAAGATTCAGAAGATGATGGAAGAAGTAACAGCTTCAGGAACAGGAACAAATGCCAGGATTGAAGAATACGGAGGTGCAGCAGGAAAAACCGGCAGTGCCGAAACAGGGTGGAAAACAGAAGACGGACAAACAAAAGTCCATGCCTGGTTCACAGGATATTTTCCTATTACCAAGCCCAAGTATGCAATGGTAGTATTTGTAGAAAACGGAAGGCAGGGGGGAAAGGCCGCAGCACCAATTTTTAAAGAAATTGCAGAAGAAATTTTAAAGTTGAATTATAAGTAGTGCGACAGGGGACGGTTCTCGCTTGTCGCATTTTGCATTTTAAGGGATAATAGTGCGACAGGGGACGGTTCTCGCTTGTCGCATTTTGCATTTTAAGGGATAATAGTGCGACAGGGGACGGTTCTCGCTTGTCGCATTTTGCATTTTAAGGGATAATGAGTTAGCCTTGTAGATTAGTGATTACAATAATATTCATTAACTAAAAAATATATCCCTTATAGAAATTTTTACTTGAAATAAATAATATTGTTGGTAAAATATAATTATTAATAACATGAAAGAAGGATAAAAATGGACCAGATATTAAAAGAAATTCAGACTTCTCAACGAATAATTGTAAAAGTGGGTACATCCACTTTAACGTATGATACAGGAAAATTAAATTTAAAAAGAATTGAATGCCTTGTAAGGGTATTGTCAGACTTGAAAAATGAGGGCAGGCAGATCATACTTGTCACCTCCGGTGCAATTGGTGTGGGTGTTGGAAAGCTTGGACTCCGGCAAAGGCCAAAAACAACCCAGGAAAAGCAAGCTGTTGCCGCTGTAGGACAATGTGAGCTTATGCATCTTTATGATAAACTGTTTTCTGAATATGGTCATATTGTAGCACAAGTTCTGTTAACAAAAGATGTTGTAGAAGAAGCACACCGTAAAAGAAATGCCATAAACACTTTTAACACTTTGTTGGAATTAGGAATTATTCCTATAGTGAATGAAAATGATACGGTTGCAGTTGAAGAAATTGAATTTGGGGATAATGATACTTTATCGGCAGTGGTGGGTGCGCTGGTAAATGCTGACCTTTTAGTGATTCTTTCTGATATAGACGGCTTATACAATGCAGACCCCAGAATTGATTCAAGTGCAAAAATTATTCCTGTTGTAGAAGAAATTACCGAGGAAATTAAGAAATTGGCGGGTGGTGCCGGAAGTAACAGAGGGACCGGAGGCATGGCTACCAAAATTTCTGCAGCTGAAATTGCATGCAAAGCCGGAGTTAATATGATTATTGCCAACGGAGAAGATCCTAGAATATTATATGAGATTTTTGAAGGTAAACAGGTAGGTACTTTATTTTTGAAAGAAGGCCAGCATATTGTGCGGCAGTTAAAAGAGATTGTATAAGGGGGTTTCACAAAATGAGCGAATTGATTTTAAAAGGTGAAAAAGCTAAAAAAGCATCTTATCAATTATCAAACATTTCAACCATCATTAAAGACAATGCATTACAGGCAATTGCTGATGAGTTAATAAAAAATGAAGATAAAATCCTTGAAGCCAACAACAAGGATTTAACAAATGCAAAAGAAAAAGGGATTTCAGGAGCCCTGCTGGATAGATTAACTTTAAATAATAAAAGGATTTTATCAATGGCAGAAGGTGTTTTGCAGATTAAGAGCCTGCCGGACCCCATAGGTGAAGTAATCTCCATGTGGAAACGTCCAAACAATCTTACTATCGGACAGAAGAGAGTCCCCCTTGGGGTTATAGGAATCATATATGAAGCCCGGCCCAATGTAACAGTTGATGCCGCAGCCCTGTGCTTAAAGGCAGGAAATGCAGTTATACTGCGTGGCGGCAGTGAAGCAATCCACTCCAATAGGACAATCGTTGAAATCATGAATGAAGCTATAATAAAAGCAGGTTTACCGGAAGGAAGCATACAGCTTATTGAAGATACCCGCAGGGAAACTGCTGTAGAAATGATGAAGCTGAATAAATACATCGATGTACTTATTCCGCGCGGAGGGGCAGGGCTTATTCAGACAGTGGTAAATAATTCTACCGTTCCCGTTATTGAGACCGGTGTCGGCAACTGCCATGTGTATGTGGATGACGAATGTGACCAGGAAATGGCTGAAAAGATCGTCATCAATGCAAAGACCAGCCGCCCGGGAGTGTGCAATGCCGCAGAAACTCTTCTTGTCAGCAGAAAAATAGCACAGGAATTCCTGCCAAAAGTTTTAAGCAGCCTGAGGAAATTGAATGTAGAAATCAGAGGATGTGAAGAGGTCCAAAAAATATTTCCGGATGTTGTTCCGGCTACTGAAGAAGATTGGTATAAAGAATATCTTGACTACATCATTGCAGTAAAGGTAGTGGATGATATTGACCACGCTATTGAACATATCAATAAATATGGGACCAGGCATTCCGAGGCTATTGTTACTACTAACTATAATAAATCACAGCAATTCCTGCAGGAAGTTGATGCTGCAGCGGTATATGTAAATGCATCTACCCGGTTCACCGACGGTTTTGAATTCGGTTTTGGCTCAGAAATAGGAATCAGTACCCAGAAGCTGCACGCCCGGGGACCAATGGGATTAAAGGAATTGACCACAATTAAATATATTATATTTGGAAGCGGGCAGGTTCGGTGAAAGTATCATTTTTACCCAAATGAAAAATATAGTTTGAAAGCAGACATAAAACCAGCACAAATAAATACAATTTTATTGTTAAATGAAAGGAGTGGTTTTGTGCCATTGCCTCAAGAAAACAAAAAATACACTTATGCTGATTATTTAACCTGGCCGGAAGAAGAAAGATGGGAGATTATTGACGGGGTGCCCTATATGCAAGCTTCCCCGACCTGGCAGCATCAGGCGTTATCAAGAGAGTTGTTGACACAGTTTAGCAACTATCTCAAAGATAAACCCTGTCAAGTATTTGCTGCACCTTTCGATTTGAGAATCCCTTGTGGAAACGAGAAAGATGAACATACCACCAATGTCTTTCAGCCTGATATTCTTGTTGTTTGTGATAAAAAAGGATTAAAAGGTACCGGATATTATGGTGTACCATCTCTCATTATCGAAATATCTTCACCGTCAACTGCACGGAGAGACCGGGTATTGAAATTTAATAGATATGAAAATGCAGGAGTAAAGGAATATTGGATAGTTGAACCTGAAGGCAATTTTGTAAATGTCTTTATTCTTCAGGACAATAAAAGGTATGGCAGGCCGGAGGCTTATACCGAAGAAAATAAAGTCAAGGTATCTATTTTTCCTGACCTTATCATTGATTTAGCTCCTGTATTTGGTTCGATTTGACTGAATACGAAGCTGCATGTGGCAGTTTTATAATAAGACTATAAAAAGTTTGTAAGTAGTAAAACTTTTTATAGTCTTATTTGTTTGGAGAGTTCATTTAATTTTTTCAGCTCTTCATCAATCTTTTTTGAATTTTCATAGATTAAAATTTTTAATTTGTCCAAATCAATGTTTAGTAAATCGTTATTACTGCTAAAATTTTTTATATGTATCGGATAGTTTGTAAAAAAATTATCATAAAATAGACTCATAACTTCTATACCTCCCTGAGCATAAATAATCATTACCTTTATTTATAAATTATAATAAAATTTCTATGTTATAGAATTTTATATTTTATGTAAAAAGTTTGTAAAAAGACAAAAAAACCTTCATTCTCATGAAGGCTTTTTAATGTATTAAACCAAATTACTTTATGCAGAGACTATTCTGATTTCAACGGTGGGTAAAAGATGTTCCAACTGTCGTATAATATTAGTATTGTTGTGGGAATAGGGTGATTCTCCTAAAATAATTGTAGAAATCATATTCTTATTTGCAAACTCTGCCAGGGTATTTACTACATTATTGGAACGCAGAACAGTCATATCTGCACCTGCATTCTTGGAAATCTGAAACAAATATTCCAAGGCTTCACCCTCATGAGGGTTATCTAAAAAGTTTGAACCTTCTTTGGCTACATGGACGACAAAAACGTCTGCACCAACCTCAAGAGCAGTTTTTTTCCCAATTTTTATCAATCGTTCACAAGTTTTTTGTCGTGTTACGCACACCATAATTCTGGGAACCTTTTTCACATTTAAACCGCCTTTACACATATATAATTTTATCTATTTTTTTATAATAAGCTTAACAGCTTTAACGAGTATATTATACCACTGTTTGGTCACCCAGTAAACAAATGCAGTTAGCAACTATTTGCAATAGAATAAAAGTAAATAAAAGTATTAGAATATTTCTTTCATTTTCGAAATAAATTGCTTTCCATGTTCGATAGAATCCAAAACGGCTTTTTTGGCCGGGCCGCCGGGCAGAGATCTATCTTCAACGCAATGTTTAAGACTAATAGCCTGGTATATGTCTTCCTCGAAGAGCGGGGAGCAGTTTTTGTATTCATCTAATGATAAATCATCCAGATTTTTATTATTACGAATGCAGTACAATACCATTTTTCCAACTACTTCATGAGCTTCCCTGAAAGGCAGTCCTTTTTTGACCAGGTAATCGGCTACATCAGTGGCATTGGTAAAACCACCCTGTGCGCCTTTATACATGTTGGCCTTATTGGGTTTCATTGTCTCAATCATTTTAATAAATACAGGCAGACAAAGCTTTACGGTATCAATGGCGTCAAAAATTGCTTCTTTATCTTCCTGCATGTCCTTATTATAAGCAAGAGGCAAAGATTTCATGACTGTTAATAGCGCCATGAGGTCTCCATAAACCCTTCCTGTCTTTCCTCTGATTAGTTCTGCAACGTCCGGATTTTTTTTCTGCGGCATGATGCTGCTTCCGGTACTATAGGCATCATCCATTTCAATAAAAGAAAACTCATGGGTAGACCATAAAATCAACTCTTCACAGAAACGGCTCAAATGCATCATAACAATAGAGAGGCAGGAGGCCAATTCTATGGCAAAGTCTCTATCGCTTACCCCGTCAAGGCTATTTTGGGTAATTTCATCAAAGCCCAGCTGCCTGGCAACCAGGTGGCGGTTGAGGTTATAGGTTGTGCCTGCTAAAGCACCCGAGCCCAAGGGCATTACATTTATTCTTTTATAACAATCCATTAACCTCTCAATATCCCGTTTAAACATCTGGAAATAAGCCATTAAATGATGGGCAAAGGTTATGGGTTGAGCTTTTTGCAGATGTGTATAGCCGGGCATAATGGTTTCCAGATGGTTTTGACTTAATGATATAAGTACCTGTTCCAATTCAATAAGTATTGAACACAATTGGACAACTTCATCCTTCAGATACATCCGTATATCAAGCGCTACTTGGTCATTGCGGCTTCTGCCTGTGTGTAGTTTTTTTCCTACATCGCCAATTCTCGAAATAAGAATTTTTTCTATATTCATATGAATATCTTCTGCATCAATTTCAAATTCAATTTTGCCTGCTTCAATATCTGCCAATATTTCATGGAGAGTTTTCTGGATAAGTTGGGAATCTTCTTTAGAGATGATTCCACATTCTCCAAGCATATTTGCATGGGCAATGCTGCCCAAAATGTCCTGGCGGTACATCCGTTGGTCAAACCTTATAGATGAGTTGAAATCATCCACCATATGATCTGTGGCTTTTTGAAATCTGCCACCCCACAGCTTCATACATTATCACATCCTTTATCAATAATAGTTCGTGGCCTGTAGTTATAACAAAATATTTCTACCAGCCACGAACCTCTAACTGCGAATTATTTATTTTTTTCCATCATCATAGCTCTAACTTTTAACGGTAAACCGAACAAGTTAATAAAGCCTTCAGCATCCTTTTGGTTATAAACTTCATCTCTGCCGAAAGTTGCAATTGCTTCATTATACAGAGAGAATTCAGACTTTGCTCCTGCAGGCATACAGTTACCCTTATAAAGTTTGAGTCTTACAGTGCCTGTCACTGTTCTTTGAGTGCTGTCCACAAATGCTGATAAAGCTTCTCTCAAAGGCGTATACCAGTTTCCATCATAAACCAGCTCTGCAAATTTGATTGCAATCATTTCCTTGTAATGAAGGGTTTGTCTGTCTAATGTCAGGTATTCCAGTTCCCTATGTGCGGTGTAAAGGATTGTTCCTCCCGGTGTTTCATATACACCGCGGGATTTCATTCCAACAAGCCTGTTTTCCACAATATCCGCAATACCTATGCCATTTTCTCCTCCTATTTTATTCAATTCCTGGATCAACTCAACGGGGCCATATTCTTTGCCGTTAATTTTTTTAGGAATCCCCTGTTCAAAATAAATTTCCACATAAGTTGGTTGTTCTGGAGCTTTTTCAGGGGTTGTCATCAATTTAAGCAATTTATCGTACTGTGGTTCATTCCACGGGTCTTCAAGGTCAGAACCTTCATGGCTGAGATGCCACAAATTCCTATCCATGCTGTAATTGTCTTTCTTGGTAACAGGAATGGGTATATTTCTTGCCTGGGCGTAGTCAATGGCGTCTTCCCTGGACTTAATATCCCATATTCTCCACGGAGCTATGATCTTCAGATGAGGTGCCAATGCTTTCACTGTAAGCTCAAACCTAACCTGGTCATTACCTTTTCCGGTTGCTCCATGGCATATGGCAACAGCACCTTCTTTTTTGGCTATTTCCACAAGCCTTTTTGCAATACAGGGCCTTGCAAAGGAGGTACCTAATAAATATTTGCCTTCATATACGGCACCGGCTTTTAGTGTAGGAAATATAAAGTCGGTAACAAATTCTTCCTTAAGATCTTCTATATAAATTTTACTTGCACCGGTCTTGATTGCTTTTTCCCTTAAAGGAGCCAGTTCTTCTCCTTGTCCTACGTCTGCAGCCATGGCAATTACTTCATAGTCGTAATTTTCTTTCAACCATGGTATAATAATGGAAGTATCTAAACCGCCCGAATAGGCTAATACTACTTTTTCTTTACTACTCATATGCAAAATCCTCCTTGTTATGATAAAATATGCTTTGGAAAAGTTCTGTGTATATTATATATGATGATGTATAAATATTCAATAGTAAAATGAAAAGATATTAATATAAAAATAAAGGAGAGAGGACAGTTGGGAGTTTGGAATTAAGAATTTACAATTAATGGAAGGTTGTAACGATGAATACGGAATGAAATATTATGCATAAAAAAGTATAAATATAAATAAAATTACTTATAGATGAGAGGCAAGGAACATGGTAATATTGGGAATTGACCCGGGTATTGCAATTGTCGGCTATGGTATAATAAAATATGAAGGAAACAAGTTTACTGTCATAGATTACGGAGCTGTTACTACTGCTCCGTCCATGAGCTTACCCGAAAGACTTAAAGTGATATACCGGGAGACTGAAGGTTTAATTGATACTTACCATCCTGATGTGGTTACTGTGGAGGAATTGTTTTTTAATAAAAATGTAAAAACAGCTCTTACTGTTGGACATGGCAGAGGTGTGGCAATTCTTGCAGCAGCCAACAAAGGATTGAATATTTATGAATATACTCCACTGCAGGTGAAGCAGTCAGTAGTGGGTTATGGGAGGGCAGAAAAGGCGCAGGTACAGCAGATGGTGAAAGTAATATTATCGCTAACTGCAGTTCCCAAGCCTGATGATGTTGCCGATGCCTTGGCTGTAGCAGTTTGTCACGCCCATTCGGCCAATATGAATAACAGGTTGAGGCATGGGTACATTTAATTTAATTGATGAATATTATGGAAAGGACGTTGTGAAAAGCCTTAGAGCCTGTTAAATAATATTCATCAACTAAAAAATATGCACACATTGAGGAATTTTAAGATTGGAAACTAAAAACCATCAACTATTTTTGAAAGGTTGTGTATTATTTTGTTTGCATACTTAAGAGGAAATATAGAGTATGTCAAAGATAACCATATTATTGTTGATGTGAATGGGGTAGGATATAAGGTTCATACTTCAGCTTCTACTATAGAAAGATTGCCTCCATTACATCAGCAAGTCAAGGTGTATACTTATTTATACATAAAAGAAGATGCAATGGACCTGTATGGCTTTGTAGATGAAGAAGAATTATCTATGTTTGAGCTGTTGATCTCTGTTTCTGGTGTTGGTCCAAAAGCAGCCCTTGCAATTTTATCTACTACATCCCCGTCCAAATTTGCTTTAGCAGTGGTTGGTTCAGATGTTAAAACCATTACTAGGGCTCCCGGAATTGGAAATAAACTTGCTCAGCGAATAATATTGGAACTTAAGGATAAAATCAAGTCAGAGGACTTAATAAGTTTAAAAGGAGAAGAAGAAACCTTTACAGGGCAGCCTAATTATTCATCTGAAGCGGTCCATGCACTGGTTGTCCTGGGATATTCCTTTGCAGAAGCTACCCGGGCAGTCCAATCGGTGAAAGGTGAAGGGTTGGAAGTGGAAGAGATTGTTAAACAAGCATTGAAAAACTCACTAAAGTGACATAATATGAAAATAGTGGGGAGTGTGTGACGGCTAGTATGTTAATTAAAACAGGGGGTAATTATGGATATTGATAATCGTATTATTACTACGCAGCTGGTTGAAGAAGATTTTGATATTGAAACCAGTCTCAGACCTAAGACACTGGACGAATATATAGGACAGGGCAAGGTAAAAGAAAACCTTATGGTATTTATAGAAGCTGCAAAACGAAGAAAAGAGGCTTTGGATCACGTTTTGCTGTATGGTCCGCCCGGATTAGGGAAAACTACTCTTGCAAATATCATCGCAAATGAAATGGGGGTAAGCATCCGTATAACGTCCGGACCTGCCATTGAAAAGGCTGGAGACCTTGCTGCCATCCTTACAAATTTGGGCCACCATGACATTTTATTTATTGACGAGATTCACCGGTTAAATAGAAGTGTTGAAGAAATACTTTATCCCGCAATGGAAGACTATGCTTTGGATATTATCATTGGAAAAGGCCCTAGTGCACGCTCCATCCGGCTGGATTTGCCAAAGTTTACTTTGATAGGTGCTACTACCAGGGCAGGTTTGTTAACCTCGCCGTTAAGGGATAGGTTTGGGGTAATAAGCAGATTAGAGTTATACAGTCCACAAGAATTAAAGAATATTGTCGTGCGCTCAGCCAGTATATTGGGAATAGAAATTGATGCTGCAGGAGCAGAAGAAATTGCAAAGCGCTCCCGGGGAACTCCCAGAATAGCCAACCGTCTTCTAAAACGGGTAAGAGACTTTGCTCAAGTTAAGGCAAATGGCAGGATCACAAAAGAAGTAGCTGATTTTGCTTTGAACGCACTTGAGATAGATAATATTGGCCTGGATATGGTAGATAGGAGAATGATACTTGCAATTATAAAAAAATTTGGCGGCGGTCCTGTGGGACTGGAAACTCTTGCTGCTTCCATCGGGGAAGAAAGTACTACTATTGAAGATGTATATGAGCCTTATCTTTTGCAGTTAGGGTTTATCAATCGAACGCCCCGGGGAAGGACAGTAACCAAGCTGGCGTATGAGCATTTTGGAATTGAATATCAGGAATGAGGCTGAGGTCTAGAAATTAAATCGATAGGAGGGATCAACAATGTTTGATATTTCTTCATCTATTGGTAAAATGCTTATAACCTTCGGAGTTATTATGATTGCGGTTGGAATTATTTTTATATTTGGCAGTAAGATAGGAATAGGCAGATTGCCGGGAGATATTGCAATAAGAAAAGGAAATTTTGCATTCTATTTCCCAATTGTTACGTCTATTCTTTTAAGTGTAATTTTAACAATTGTTCTAAATATCATAAAAAGATTTTTTTAGATGTAAAAATAATTTAACTCCTTTTTTGACAAAATAATTTTAAAGGAGTTGATTTTATTATGTTAAATAGCGTTGTGGAAACAAGAAGTGTCAATGATGGTCTTCACAGAATTATGCTGGAAATTCCGGAAAAGGAATACGAAGCAATATATGATCAATATACTAATGAAATAGCTTCTGAATTTTTGACATATTACCTGGAAAATAGAAATGATGACGGCAAGCCGTCAGATATTCAAATCCAGCATGATAAAAATGCTCATGTCGTACGAATAGCAGCAAATCTTCATTATCTTGAAAATGAGCATACATCCTATAGCAGACACTATGGCAATTATTTTGAAGATATAGAAGGTAATAAGTATGATATAAACAAAACCCATTAAAAAAGAGTCTACACTTGTTTTACCAGGTGTAGACTCTTTTTAGCCATTTTGTTACAAAAGTTTTACAATTATTTTACAATTGGCCTTTTCGGCTGGTTTTTTGAAGGAAAAAAAGGTTTTGTGTCGAATTGTATTTAATGGCAAATTTTTTGTGAGGTGCAATATAATGAAAAGGCTAATTGTTTTGTTCGTATGTTTTATGCTTTTACTAATCAACATCCCGGTATACGCACAAGTGAACACATCAAGCGCAACTAAATATTATTACGATGGACAGTGGCATGATTATAATATTCCGCCTACCTATCTTCAGGTAAATGGTGAAATGCTGCAAACGGATATGCCGCCAATCATATTCGATGACCGTTCCGTAGTACCTGCCAGGGCAGTATTTGAAAAGCTTGGCGCAAAAGTATCATGGGACGAAGCTAAATCCCAGGTAGCAGTTTCTATGAACAATACCAACATATTGCTTACTATTAATGATAAGATTGCTATTGTAAATGATAAAAAATATGAGATGGAAATCCCATCTAAAATTATTAACTCAAGGACCATGATCCCAACCCGTTTTGTGGCAGAAATGCTTGGTATGAAAGTAGATTGGAAAGCTGCCCAACGGTTGATTACAATAGACTACACACCGTCTGATGTAGTTTTTAACCCTGATAGTCCTCCGGAAAAAAACGAAAAGGCTGCAGATGTGAAGATCAATAAAATTGAATATACAACCAAAGATAATAAATCAAGGATAATAGTTAGTTCTGATTCAGCCATTGACCAATACTCAACTTTTGAGCTGGAGGATCATCCGAGACTTGTTATAGACGTAAAAAATGCTGTTTTAGATGTTGAAAAAAAAGAATTTGAAATTAATTATAATAATATTTCTAAAATAAGGTCTGCACAGTATGAGATCAATCCGAATGTTACCCGTGTTGTTGTGGACTTAAAAATGTGGACAAGCTATAAAATAGAATTATCCCGGGACAAAAAGCAGCTTTATATTGATTTTAATAACGCGATTGCTAATGTTACGAATGTGAAATTTACTCAATCCGGCAGCATAAATACAGTCGACATCAGCATGGACTATTTACAAAAACCTAGTATGTCCCGATACAGTAATCCGGATAGAATAGTTTTAGATATTCCATTAGCTAAATTAGATGCTGCTGAAAAAGTTATTAAGGCTAATGGAAATATTGTAAAGTCAGTTAGATATGCACAATATGATCCCAATACTGTTAGAATCGTGGTGGATGTAGAAGGGCAGCCACAATTTGAAGTTAAAGAGACAACAAACGGATTGAAGTTGGAAATTACGACTCCATCCTATAAAAATGTTTACTATAGTAATATGGATAAACCTCAACTTATTATTTACGGCAGTAATACGATCTCTGATTATACTGAAAAGAGTGACCCCTACAGCAATAAACATACTATTTCCGTTCCTTATTCCTGGTTGGATTTAGGGACTGGAAGGATACATATTAATGATGTGTATTTTGATTATATAGATATTACTAAGAATACTCAAACCGCAACTACCGATATCGTTTTTTATGCAAAGAAGCCATATAAATATTTAGTGAATGCCCAGACAACCGGTGGAAAAACAATTATTGATGTTGTAGAAGATAAAAGCAATGTCCCGGATTCTTCAAATATACCTGCTAATTTGGAGCTAAATCCCGGAGCCAAGAATAAGGTGGTAGTAATAGACCCAGGACATGGAGGGAAAGACCCTGGAGCTGTCTATAAAGATGAGATTAAAGAGAAAGATGCCAATTTGGATATATCTCTAAGGTTATATAAGATGCTTAAGAATGCCGGCGTAAAAGTATACATTACCAGAAAAGATGATGCTTTCGTTGAATTGGCTGAAAGGGCGGAGCTTGCAAACAGGCTGGATGCAACACTATTTATAAGTGTACATAATAATGCAATACAAGATCCCGATTATGATGGCACAATGACATTGTATTATCCGTCATCTTCTGACTATTATTCTGCTTACGGTATTACCGGACGCAGGTTAGCTCAAATTGTCCAGGAAGAGATGGTAAAACATCTGGGCACTACAGACAGGGGATTAAGAGAAAGACCTAAACTTGTAGTCTTGAATAAGACCAAAATGCCTGCAGTTATTGCCGAAGTAGCTTTTCTCACCAATGAGTCGGATAGACAGAAATTAAAAACTGATTCCTTCCTGCAAAAAGCGGCAGACGCATTATATGTTGCAACAATAAGGGCGTTAAATGAAAGTGTGTCAAAATAATCTTAATGCCCCTTGATATGTTGAATTGAGTGTGTTATAATACTGCACAAATTAAAAGTTGAAAAGTAATGAAGGAGAAGAGTAGGTTAAAACTGGCCATCAGAGAGAAAGTGTCACCGGCTGAAAACACTTTTTGGAAAAGTTTAACTGAAGTTCGCTCTGGAACTGTATTACTGAAAAGTTAACCGTGTAGTAAGTAATACCGGTGGGAACCGTTACATGACAATGAGCGCTTGTTGGCACTTTTTTTAGTGCACGCAAGAAGCAGGGTGGTACCGCGGAAAAATATGCCTTCGTCCCTATTACGGGGACAAAGGCATTTATTTTTTTGTATATTTTGTATATATTATGAAAGGAGTATTTGATACAATGAAAGAGCAGCTTAACAGTATCAGGTTTAATGCTGAAAAAGAACTGGAGAATATTTCGTCAATACAGGAATTAGAAAACGTAAGAATAAAGTATCTGGGAAAAAAAGGTGAGCTAACCTCGGTACTTAGGGGTATGGGTGCCTTATCTGCAGAAGAAAGACCGGTCATTGGTCAACTGGCAAATGAAATTAGAGGTTATTTGGAAGAAAAAATCGATAATGTAAAACAGGTATTGGTAAAGAAAGAGAAGCAGGAGAAGCTTCAACAGGAAGTGATAGATGTAACCATGCCTGGGAAAAGGAGAAGTTTAGGTAAAAAACATCCTCTTAGTATTGTATTGGATGAAATAAAAGATATTTTTATAGGGATGGGTTTCGAAATTGCTGAAGGTCCTGAAGTAGAACTGGATTACTATAATTTTGAAGCCTTAAATATTCCAAAAAACCATCCGGCAAGAGATACACAGGATACTTTTTACATTAATGAAAATATCGTTTTAAGAACGCAAACTTCTCCAGTCCAAATTAGGACAATGGAAAACAAGAAACCTCCTATCCGGGTTATTTCACCCGGGAGAGTTTACCGCTCTGATGCCGTGGATGCAACTCACTCTCCTGTATTCCATCAGATTGAGGGTTTGGTGGTAGATAAAAATGTTACAATGGGAGATTTAAAAGGGACACTGGAAGTATTTGCAAAGAGGTTGTATGGAGAAGATGCAAAAGTACGGTTCAGGCCGCACCATTTTCCATTTACTGAGCCTAGTGCCGAGATGGATGTATCCTGTTTTGTATGTGGTGGTTCAGGATGCAGAGTATGTAAGGGGGAAGGCTGGATTGAAATCCTTGGTTCAGGAATGGTGCACCCCAAGGTGTTAAAAATTTGCGGCATTGACCCGGAAGAATATAGCGGTTTTGCTTTTGGCATGGGTCTGGAAAGAATCGTTATGAGGAGATTTGATATTGATGATTTAAGATTGTTCTTTGAGAATGATATGAGGTTCTTAAAACAATTTTGATTTAGAAAGGAGTTATATTTTATGAAAATTCCCATGAGTTGGCTGAAAGATTATGTTGATATAGAAGTAACACCTGAAGAATACGCTTCAGCAATGACCATGTCCGGGTCCAAGGTGGAGGGGATAGAAAAAACCGGAGAAGATATTCAAAATGTAGTTGTAGGAAAAATATTAACGGTAGAAAAACATCCTGATGCGGATAAACTGCAAGTATCCCAGGTAGATTTAGGTGATGAAGTTGTGCAGATTGTGACAGGAGCAACTAACATTTATGCCGGGGCCTGTATTCCTGTTGCCAGACATGGAGCAAAGCTGCCTGGAGGTGTTACAATCAAGAAGGGTAAATTAAGGGGCGTGGAATCCAATGGAATGATGTGTTCTATTGAAGAGTTGGGTTTAACCAAAGAAGATTATCCAAACGCTCCTGATCATGGAATTTTAATTTTAGATGGTGAATATGCGTTAGGTAAAGATATAAAAGAGGTATTAGGATTAAATGAGAATGTCATTGAGTTTGAAATTACATCAAACCGTCCCGATTGTCTAAGTGTAATTGGTTTGGCGAGGGAAACCGCAGTTACACTTGATAAAGTGTTTAAAAGGCCGCTGGTAAAGGTAAAAGAAGCAGGAGAAGATGTAAGTGCTTATGCTTCGATAGAGGTTTTGGCCCCTGATTTGTGTCCGCGGTATGCGGCCAGGGTGATAAAAAATGTAAAAATAGAACCTTCACCCAAGTGGATGCGTGACAGGCTGAGGGCATGCGGTGTAAGATCTATTAATAATATTGTAGATATCACAAACTATGTAATGCTCGAATTCGGCCAGCCAATGCATGCTTTTGATTTGAAAAACCTTAGTGGAAACAAGATTGTTGTCCGAAGGGCAGAGGATGAGGAAATCATACAAACCCTTGACGGACAGGAACGAAAACTTGATAGCAGCATGTTGGTCATTGCAGATGCAGAAAAGCCGGTTGCTGTAGCAGGGGTAATGGGTGGCGCAAACTCTGAAGTTACGCAAGATACGAAAACCATCTTATTTGAATCTGCTAATTTCCTGGGAAGTTCTATAAGACTGACGGCCAAAAAGCTGGGTATGAGAACAGAGGCATCCGCGCGGTTTGAAAAAGGATTAGACGTAAACAATGTTGTAAGAGCACTTGATAGGGCGTGCCAGCTTATCACTGAACTGGGCGCAGGGGAAGTTGTGAACGGAATCATAGACGTAAACAACAGCAGTGTAACACCTGTACAACTAAAATTGCGTCCTGATAAGATTAATGCTTTCTTAGGAACAAATATCAGCAAAGAATATATGGTAGATATTCTTCGAAAGCTTGAATTTGAAGTAGATGAAGAAAAAATGCTTGTCACTGTTCCGACATTTAGGTCCGACGTGGAATCAGAAGCGGACCTTGCTGAGGAAATAGCAAGAATATATGGCTATGATAAAATAGAATCTACACTTTTGTCCGGAAAAACGACGCAGGGAAGAAAGAACCGCAAGCAGCTGCTTGAGGATAAAATTAAAAATTGTTTAATTGCCCAAGGACTTTCCGAGATTATTACCTATTCCTTCACCAGTCCTAAAATATTCGATTATTTGAATATACCACAAGACAGCGAATTGAGAAAGGTGGTTACTATTTCCAACCCTCTGGGAGAAGAAAACAGTATCATGAGAACGACTACTTTATCCGGAATGCTTGAAGTCATGGCAAGAAACTATAACCATAGGGTGGAACAGGTGAAGTTATTTGAATTAGGAAGCATTTATATACCTAAAGCTTTGCCGGTGCAGGAACTGCCTGAAGAAAAACTGGTTGTCACACTGGGAATGTATGGGGAAAGTGATTTTTATCTGCTTAAAGGAGTTGTAGAAGAATTATTATATATTTTAGGTATTCAGGAATATGAAATTATTCCTGAAAAAAACAATCCATCTTTCCATCCAGGCAGAACGGCAAAGGTTTACATCAACCAAAAAGAATTAGGAATTATGGGTGAGGTCCATCCTGATGTGCTGGAAAATTATGAACTTGCTGTTCGTTCCTATGTGGCAATGTTAGATTTTAACACTCTTTTGGAAAATGCAAACATGGTAGCACAATACAAGCCTCTGCCAAAATATCCTGCCGTAACAAGGGATATTGCCATGCTGGTGAAGGATGAAATTATGGTAAAACAAATAGAAGATATTATCAAGCAGTGCTCAGGCAAGCTTCTTGAAGATGTGAAACTATTTGATGTCTATAAAGGAAAGCAAATTCCGGAAGGAATGAAAAGTGTAGCCTACTCCATTACCTTTAGGGCCAGCGACAGGACACTCACCGATGAAGATATCAATAAAGTATTTAATAAGATTATTAACGGTTTAAAAACTAATTTGGATGCACAGTTAAGAGAATAAAAAATTGTTAATTGTTCACGGTTCACGGGTAAATATATAATGATTTCTGTGAACCGTGAACTAATTTATTTTTTTATATTGCATAAATAATTGGTGTATATTATTCTAATAATATAAATACAATAAGGAAGGTGAGTAGGTATGAGCATGAATGAGACAGTAAAATTCAAGGTGGAAAACGAAAAAGAAAATGAGGTAAGACAGATACTTCAAAATGTATATGAAGCTCTTAATGAGAAAGGTTACAACCCAATCAACCAGATTGTGGGTTATATTCTTTCAGGAGACCCTACTTACATAACGAGTCACAACAATGCACGAAGTATGATAAGAAGGTTAGAAAGAGATGAACTGTTGGAGGAATTGGTTCGGTGCTATCTTAAAGAAAAGCAGGCATAATATTCTATTGGCAATCATAGTTGTTTTTTGCAGCTTTTCTACTGCGTATGCCAGTCAGCATGAGCATAGAAAAGCTGTTATTGTAACTATTAATTTTACAAACCTCGAAGAGTTTATCAGTATGCAAAATGTTAAAAAGTTAATGGAGCATGGTGCAGTTGGATTGATGAATACCCGGGGGGGCAGTAAAACAGATAGCATAAGGGCGTTTGCCACATTGGGGTGGGGTACCCGGGCTGATGCTGTTCCAAACCATTGCTTGGTTGAACGTAAAGGTACTTTCCTATATGTTAAAAATATCGATGACATTATAGCATCCAATGACAGTAATACCTACAATGTCAGCGTTGGCTCTTTGGGAGATTTTTTTCATCAAAAAGGGTTAAAGACGGCACTGATAGGAAATCAGGATAACAATGATATACAATACTCTCCTGCCGCATTGATTGCTATGGATAGCCGTGGAATGATTGATGATGGCGAGATAGGAGAAAATATAATGCTGCCTGGTAACGAATTGCCAGGGTATGCGACTGATTATCAATTGCTCTACGAAGTTTTTAGGAAAAAATATTCTGTCAATGACTTCATCGTAGTTGATACCGGTGATACGTCAAGACTGGAATACTATCATAACAACGGTATGGCACTTTATGCGGATAAAAATAAGATACTCAAAGATATTGATGTTTTTCTGGGGAAGCTTGCAGCTGCGGTAGATAGGGACAATACATTATTAATTTTACTTTCACCCCATTATAGCTCGGGTGATGCAAGGTTTGGGAGAAAGCTTTCACCTGTGGTTCTATATGGAAAAGACATAAGCAAAGGACTGCTTATATCTGATACAACGCGAAGAGCAGGTATCATAGGGAACATAGATATTGCGCCTACTATTGCTGCATTTTTTGGAGGAACTTTAGACCAGGCAGTAGGTGAAGCTGTAAAAGTTAAAACGACAGCCAATCATCTCACAAAAGCACTCAGCTTATATTACCTGACGGCTTTTAATGCAAAAAACAGGGCCATTATATTGAAAACTTACGTTAGCTTTCAGATTGTACTTTTAATTTTAACGCTTATTTTCATTTTATTAAAAAATAAAACCAGCAAAAAATTTGGAATTGTCCTGCGTACCCTTATACTTTTTACCCTTACCTGTCCGCTGACTTTATTTTTAATGCCTTTGCTAAGGGTATATAATCTATTTCTCTTTTCCTTATTGCTAATAGGAATAAACGGAATACTTGCTTATACTATACATATAATTTCTGAAAATGTAGAGACAAACATTATTTATATATCCTGGTGCACACTGATTTTAATTTTAGCGGATCTGGTATTTAAAGGACCTTTAAATAGGACGTCACTTTTGGGTTATGATGCCGTAATTGGAGCAAGATATTACGGGCTGGGTAACGAATATATGGGAGTATTTATTGCAACAACCCTGATAGGAGTTATACCGCTGGTTTATAAGAAAGTGTTTCCTAAATGGGTTGCCGTAGCTGTCTTTGTGCTGATAACTCCTGTCATAGGACTATCCATGTTTGGTGCCAACGTCGGAGGCACTATTACGGCTTCCATTGCCTTTGGTTTTGCCATTTTAAATATATATGATAAAAAGATAACCGTAAAAAAAATCATAAGCCTTTTTATTGTCATGACCTTGATAGTCAGTGCTTTTGCGGCATACGATATCTATTTTGCGCAGCACAAATCACACCTGGCTAAAGCGATATTGGAATTCCGTTCCGGGGGGATAGGCACTGTGCTTGATATTATACGCCGTAAATTAGAGATGAATTTAAAGTTGTTGAGATGGACAATATGGAGCGAGGTATTACTGGTATCGGTAATTGTCATGGCAGTTCTGTTTTTAAAGCCGCGTGGTGCGCTGCATAGGTTGTTTAATAAATATAAAAGTTTTTCAATAGCATGGTATTCTATACTTGTTGCAAGTATAACAGGAATGTTGGTAAATGACTCCGGGGTTGTCGTGGCAGCAACAAGCAATATTTTTTTGATATTTAGTTTGCTATATTTTTTACTGGGGGAAGAAGAAGGTGGAATACAGAGAATTAGGGAAGACAGGGCTTAAGGTCTCGAGATTGTGTTTTGGAGGACTTACCGTTGGACCTCTGCAGGCAAACCTGCCTGTTGAACAAGGCGCAGAAGTGATATCAGAAGCGTTTAACCGGGGAATTAATTTTATTGATACTGCAGAACTGTATAGAACGTATCCGTATATAGCAGTGGCGGTAAAAAAAGCCAAAAAAGATGTGATTATAGCTTCAAAAACCTATGCCTATGATAGGGATGGAGCGATGCGAAGTGTGGAAAAAGCAAGAAGAGAGTTGGAGAGAGATGTTATTGACATTTTTATGCTGCATGAGCAGGAAAGTGAATTAACACTCAAGGGACATTGGGAGGCTTTAGAGTATTTTTTCGACTGTAAAGCAAGAGGTATTATAAAAGCTGTAGGTATTTCAACCCATCATGTTGCAGCAGTGGAAGCAGCATGCGGGATGAATGTCATAGACGTTATACATCCTATTGTCAACTATAAAGGCATTGGTATTGTGGATGGTTCCATTGAAGATATGCTTGCAGCTATCAGGAAAGCTTATGATAAAGGAATAGGAATATATGCAATGAAGCCCCTTGGAGGCGGGAATTTAATTCAACATGTAGAAAGGTGTTTGGACTATGTATTATCTATTCCTTATATCCATTCCATTGCTTTAGGAATGCAGTCAATAGAAGAAGTAATCGCGAATATAAGCTACTTTGAAGGCAGGAAAGTTGATCGGGAAGTTCTGGAAAGATTAAAAAGTAAAAAAAGATATTTACATGTGGAAGAATGGTGTGAAGGCTGCGGCCAATGCCTGTCTGCATGCGCCCATCAGGCAATTTATATCCAAAACAACAGGCTTCAGGTAAAACCGGAAAAATGTGTGCTATGCGGCTATTGTGGAAGCCGCTGCAAAAATTTTGCAATTAAGATCGTGTAGTTATCGATATTTTACCAATGTTAAAAGGGCAGGTGAATGAGATGCGGATTATGGGAATAGATTATGGAGACAGCAGAGTCGGGATAGCGGTCAGTGACCCTATGGGCTGGACGGCACAGGGATTGGAGACCATAACTGAAAAAAAGCAGGAAAAGGTTTTTGAACGCCTGCTGGAATTAATAAAACTATATAACGTAGAAAAAATTGTTGTAGGTTTTCCGAAAAATATGAACGGAACCATTGGACCCAGGGGTGAATTAACCCATAAGTTCGTTGAAAATCTCAGGCAAAAGACCGATATAGAAATTGTTCTATGGGATGAAAGGCTGACAACGGTAGCAGCCCATAGAATGCTCAATGAAACGAATGTCAGGGGTAAAAAACGAAAGCAGGTAGTAGATACTGTGGCAGCAGGGTATATTTTACAGGGGTATCTGGATAGTTTGAAATTAAATAGAGATTGATTAACGAATAACTTGAATAAAAGTATTTATTAAGAATAAAATATTACAGAACAATTGACAGCAGTTTGCTAATATTATACAATAAATTGGAATCTAATAATGAGGTGAATGGTATGACAGAAGAAAGAGAAGACATTGTTGTATTAGTTGATGAGAACGGTGAGGAAGTGGAGTTTGAGCATCTTGATACGATTGAGATGAATGACAGCAAGTATGTAGTATTGCTTCCCCTGGAAGAAGAAGGGGAAGAAGATGAGGTTGTCATTTTGAAAGTGGCGGAAGATGAAAATGGTGAGGATTCATTAATAGCGGTTGAAGATGAAGATGAACTCAATGAGGTTTTTGAAGAATTCAAATTACGAATGGAAGATGAATTTGATTTTGTGGATGATGAAGATTACGAGGACGAGGAAGAATAATTTGCTCCATAAAAATACACCTAACGGTAAATGTTAGGTGTATTTTTTTATGTTTTAAAAATTTTTGTTATAAAAATTTGAGTAAATAGCAATAATACATGAGGACAAAAAATGTATGAGGTGAAAAGATGGCAGTCAAAGTTGGAATACCCAGGGCATTGTTGTATTATGAATACTTTCCTATGTGGAAGACCTTTTTTGAAGAATTAAAGGTTGAAATAATCCTGTCTGAAAAGACTACTAAAGCAATATTAAATGACGGTGTAAAACATTGTGTCGACGAAGCATGTTTGCCGGTCAAGTTATTTCACGGACATATATTAAATTTAAAGGATAAGGTGGATTACCTGTTCGTACCAAGATTAAAAAGTGTAGCACAAGGTGAATATATATGTCCCAAATTTTGTGGTCTCCCGGAGATGGTAAAATTCTCCATAAGAGGACTACCACCTGTTATTGACACTGAGATAAATTTAAGGAGTCCGAAATCAAATTTATATCATACATTCAATGAAATTGGGAAATTATTTTCCAGTGATACATATGCGATTAAAACAGCTTATGATAAAGCATTAAAACAACAAGCTGAGTTTATGAAAAAAATAAGACAGGGAAGATATCCCGTTGAAATACTTGAAAATAAAAAAGTATCGGACAATACTGAAGGAGATTTATGTATTGCTTTGATAGGACATGTCTATAATATATATGACCAGTATATCAGTATGGATATTCTATCAAAATTACATCAACAAGGTATAAGAGTTATTACTCCTGAACTTTTGGATGATGACATTATACAATATAAGGCTGATTTGCTGCCAAAAAAAATGTTTTGGAGTTTTGGCAAACGGCTGCTGGGGTCTGCATTACATTTATTGGACATGGACCGTATAGATGGAATCATTTATATGATGTCTTTTGGATGCGGGATAGATGCTTTCGTATCCGATTTGTGTGAAAGAAAGATAAGGCGGAAAAAAAATATACCATTTTTTCTGCTAACATTAGATGAACATTCTGGAGAAGCGGGTGTTAATACGCGTCTCGAGGCATTTATTGATATGATTAGATGGAGGAAAAGAAATGAAGGTAACATTTCCGCACATGGGTAATACATGTATTGTAGTAAAAGCACTTTTTGAATACCTGGACATAGATTTTATTACCCCCCCTGTATGCAGTAAGCGTACACTCGAACTGGGTACAAAATATGCCCCCGAGTTGGCATGTTTACCTTTGAAAATAAATATCGGAAATTTTATCGAGAGCATAGAAAAAGGGGCAGATACCATTGTAATGGCAGGAGGATGCGGTCCGTGCCGATTCGGATATTATGCCGAAGTCCAAAGAGAAATCCTGAAAGATTTAGGTTATAATGTGGATTTGTTTGTATTGGAATTACCTAACGGTGATATTCAAGAGTTTTTAAGAAGAGTGAGGAAGCTCATTGGAAGGCAAAGTCTGTGGAAGGCACTTATAGCCATCAAAAAAGCTACAAAAGTATCCATTGAATTAGATCAGTTGGATAAATTGTCTTTTCAGGTAAGGCCTCGTGAGAAAGTAAAAGGGAAGACCGACTGGATTATGAGAAAATTTCAGCACCAGGTTTCTAAAGTGAAGGGACCCGAAAACATTATCAGGTTAATCAATGAAACCAGGAAAGAGCTGGAAGCAATTGAGACAGATCCGTCAATAGCTCCATTAAAGATTGGTATTGTGGGAGAGATTTATACTGTTATTGAACCTTTTACAAATTTTAAAATTGAGCAGCTGCTGGGCAGTATGGGCATTGAAGTAGACCGCTCACTAAATGTAAGCCACTGGATTGTAGAACATATGATCAAGCAGGCATTGCACCTTAGAAAACACAGGCCTTACGAAGAAGCTGCACAGCCATATTTGAGTACAATGATAGGCGGACATGCCCAGGATACGATTGGGAATAGTGTATTATATGCCCGGCAGGGATATGATGGAGTGATACAGCTATATCCTTTTACCTGTATGCCGGAAATTGTTGCTGAAAGTATTTTGCCTGCAGTGAGCAATGATTTAGATATACCTATACTAACGCTGATTATTGATGAATTAACCGGAGAAGCAGGTTATAAGACCAGGATTGAAGCATTTGTTGATATGCTTGCCAGAAGAAAGGAGAGAAAATTGAGAAATAATGAATACGTTTTATCTGGGAATTGATGTAGGCTCCGTAAGTACTAATTTGGTACTGTTAGATGAACAGTCAAGAGTTTATAGAAAATTATATATAAGAACACAGGGACAGCCAATTAAGGCATTGAAAGATGGATTAACGGCACTAAAGCAGAGCGTGAAAGAAGAGTTTAGAATTGCAGGAGTAGGTACGACAGGAAGTGGCAGACAGCTTGCAGCAGTAATAGTAGGAGCTGATATTATAAAGAATGAAATAACCGCCCATGCTGTAGCTGCACTGGACTATTGTCCGGAAGTGCGGACAATACTGGAAATCGGAGGGCAGGATTCAAAAATCATTATTATAAGAGATGGAATCGTATATGATTTTGCCATGAATACCGTATGTGCAGCCGGAACAGGTTCATTTCTTGACCGTCAGGCTTCGCGGTTGAATATTCCGATTCAGGAATTTGGAAAGTATGCATTAAAGTCCACAACTCCTGTAAGAATTGCAGGAAGGTGTGCAGTTTTTGCAGAATCGGATATGATTCATAAACAGCAGACGGGGCAAAATATAGAAGATATTATTAACGGGTTATGTGAAGCTTTGGTAAGGAACTATTTAAACAACCTGGGAAAAGGGAAGGAAATTTTGGACCCTATTTTATTTCAAGGTGGTGTAGCTGCAAATATAGGTATTGTTGCAGCTTTTGAAAGGGAACTGGGTAAAAAGATTATTATTCCGGAGCACTTTGATGTAATGGGTGCAGTTGGAGCAGCCATCCTGGCAAAAGAAGAAATACGAAGGACAGGGACTACCAGTTTTTATGGTTTTGATCTGGTGGATAGAGAGTATAAGGCAAGAAGCTTTGAATGTCACGATTGTTCCAATATGTGTGAAGTGGTAGAAATTATGTCCGATGGTCAGCCGGTAGCCCGGTGGGGAGATAAGTGCGGAAAATGGGGTGTGTTGATAAACCAGAAAGCTGAAACATCTGCATAACGACAGGTAAGCTAAACTTTGGTACTTGAAAACCTAAATTTTTTATGCTATTATAAAACCATGAAGCGTACCCTGCTGTGTGCGTGATTAAGGTGCGATTTTGAACCAACACAAATGATATGGGAGCCCGTGCTCTGAATGTGGCATATAGGCCCCCCATTATGGCCAGGGGAAATATAAAGCAGTCAGGAGGGCACCCACCTGCGAGAGCGGGTTTAAAATGCGCCTATAGCACGGCGCGGTGGGGTTTATATAAGTGTGAAAGTTAAGTTGCCAAATATATATTTGGCAACTTTTTAGTTTACCAAGAAAATATTTTGCGCAAAAGCTGTGAACACTAATTTATTATTTATGGAGGCTAAAGTATGTTGCATTCTTTTTCAAGAACTGAATTGTTACTAGGCACTGAGGCGCTAAAAAAGCTGAATCAATCTAAAGTCTCAATATTTGGTATAGGCGGTGTAGGTACTTTCGCTGTTGAAGGTTTGGCGAGGTCCGGGGTAGGTAAATTTGTGCTGGTAGACGATGATACAGTATGTCTTACCAATATAAACCGTCAACTACATGCAACACGAAAAACTGTAGGAAAACCTAAAGTTGCATTAATGAAAGACAGGATATTGGAAATCAATCCAAAAGCAGAAGTTACAATATACCAGGAGTTCTACACTGCCAAAACAGCCCAGCAGCTTATCCATAGCGATTCAAATTATATAATTGATGCTATAGACACTGTATCAGCAAAGATAGATCTGATTGTCAGGGCAAAAGAGCTGGGCATTCCGGTAATAAGCAGTATGGGAGCAGGAAATAAGCTGGATCCTACAAAATTTGAAGTATCGGATATATATAAAACAACCATTGACCCTCTGGCTAAAGTAATGAGAAGGGAATTGCGGAAGAGGGGTATAGAATCGCTAAAAGTGGTTTATTCAAAAGAGGAACCGCTGACACCATTGGAATTAGAGAATACGTGTAAAACAGAGTGCATTTGCAGCAATAAAGACCGTACATGTACCGTGCGCAGGCAAATACCAGGAAGCGTTGCGTGGGTTCCATCGGTGGCAGGGTTAATAATAGCCGGGGAAGTGGTCAAGGATTTAATTCAATTTTAACTATATATTTACTGATAATGATTTTACATGGAAGATAAAGTAAATAAGTTCACGGTTCACGGTTCACAGTAAAAGCTATTAAATCGTTTATTACTGTGAACTGAGAGCTGTTAACTGTGAACCGTGAACCGTGAACTATATAACTATAAAATAAAGGAATATTAAATGGCATTTTCTCAAAACATATTAAAGAGTTTTTGTAAAGGAAGTGCGATTATTGAGGAAGGTTAAAAAATTCTTTAAATATTCTATAATTGGCGTTGTTACCGGTTTGTGCAATGGCCTGTTTGGGTCAGGAGGAGGTACTATCGCGGTACCGTCCATGGAAATTATTCTGGATGTAGAAGAACATAAAGCCCATGCTACTGCTATAGCCATTATTCTTCCATTAACTTTGGTCAGTGTGTTTTCTTACATTAAAAACGATTTTGTAGATTGGAACCTAACGTGGCAGGTATCTATCGGCGGTATTATAGGAGGATATATAGGGGCTCGTATATTAAAAATAATACCTTCAAATATTCTTAGAAAGGTATTTGGCATATTTATGATTATTGCTGCAGTAAGGATGGTGTTATAACTTGATTATTCCGATTTTAGCCGGACTTGCCTCAGGTATCATAAGCGGGATGGGGATAGGGGGAGGTACAATCCTCATTCCTGTTTTGGTTTTTATATTAAACGTAGATCAACATATTGCACAAAGTATCAATCTTTTATACTTTGTACCTACAGCAAGTATTGCCCTTTTTGTTCATATAAAAAATAAAAGAATTGATATGAAGCTTGCGCTCATAATAGTAGCATTTGGGGTGGCAGGAGCAATCCTCGGTTCATATTTTGCAGTATCTGTCCCGTCAGTTATGTTAAAAAAAATGTTTGGAATATTTTTATTTGCCATGGGAATATATGAAACTTTCAGGAAAGCACCTGCAAAAAAAGAAGGATAAGAATATTTTATGGGTTATGTCTTGTGAAAAGATTGACGAAGCTGACATTTTGATATATAATCTGTTATAAATATTTCCCAAAAGTTCATTTTTAACTGATTTTCAAGTAGGAGGGGTAGTATGGAGAGGGTTTATAATTTTTCCGCAGGTCCGTCAATGCTTCCGGAGCCTGTTTTAAGAAAAGCGCAACAGGAAATGCTGGGATACGGCAAATCAGGCATGTCGGTAATGGAAATGAGCCACCGGTCCAGTCATTTTCAGGAAATTATAGATGAAACAGAAAAATTGCTTCGAGAATTAATGAAAATTCCAGACAATTACAAAGTCCTATTTTTGCAGGGAGGCGCCTCCAGCCAGTTTGCCATGATTCCCATGAATTTATTTAGAAACAGCAAAAAAGCTGACTTTGTAATTACGGGATTATGGGCAAAAAAGGCTTATCAGGAAGCAAGCCGCTATGGAAAAACAAATATAGTTGCATCATCAGCAGATACAACTTTTAATTATATTCCAGAATTAGACCCAAGTAAATTTGATCCAGAAGCCGATTATTTTTATATTACAACCAATAACACCATTTATGGGACCAGGTTTACGACTTTGCCTGACACTGGAAATGTTCCTCTGGTTGCCGATATGTCTTCTAATATACTGTCACAGGAATATGATGTATCAAAATTTGGATTAATTTTTGCCGGTGCTCAGAAGAACATGGGGCCTGCAGGCCTGACCGTTGTCATTATCCGTCAAGACTTGATTGGCCATGCAATGGATATTACACCAACCATGTTTAATTATAAAATCCACGCGGATGAAGGTTCAATGTACAATACGCCGCCAACCTACAGTATTTATATATGCAAACTTGTCCTTGAATGGTTGAAGGAATTGGGTGGAATATCCGTAATGGAAAAAATCAATATTGAAAAAGCAAAAATTTTATATGATTTCCTGGATGAATCCAGTATGTTCAAAGGAACAGTTGTAAAAAAAGACCGTTCTTTGATGAATATACCTTTTATATGTCCGACAGAAGAATTGAATGCTAAATTTATCAAAGAAGCAACTGCGAAAGGTTTTGTCAATTTAAAGGGACACCGTACGGTAGGCGGAATGCGTGCCAGCATTTATAACGCGATGCCGGTTGAAGGCGTGCAGAAATTAGTGGAATTTATGAAGCAGTTTGAAGTAGAAAACAAATAAAAGGGGAGTTTATATAATGTACAATATCCAGACGTTAAACAAAATATCTCCTTTAGGACTGGAGCTTTTTAAAGAAGGCAGCTATAACATATCCGATAAAATTGACAACCCCGATGCCATACTGGTACGAAGCTATGTCATGCATGATATGGAACTGCCAAAAAGTTTAAAAGCAATTGCGAGGGCAGGCGCAGGAGTTAATAATATCCCTATTGATAAATGTTCGGAAAAAGGAATTGTTGTTTTTAATACACCTGGTGCCAATGCAAATGCGGTAAAGGAATTAACTGTCGCAGCTTTGCTGCTTTCATCGCGTAAAATTATCGAAGGTATTCAATGGGCAAAATCATTGGCCGGAGAAGGTGCCAATGTTCCCAAGCTTGTGGAAAAAGGAAAGGCTGACTTCACCGGACCGGAAATATTGGGCAAAAAATTAGGAGTAATTGGCCTGGGTGCTATTGGTGTTATGGTTGCCAATGCAGCAAATTCACTGGGAATGGAAGTGACGGGGTTTGACCCTTATATTTCTGTTGATGCGGCATGGGGGCTTTCGAGAAATGTAAAGAAGGCACCGGATTTCCGGTCTCTTCTGGAAAATTCTGATTATATCACCCTTCATGTTCCCTTAACCGGGGAAACAAAAGACTTGATCAATTACGATAAATTCTCCCTTATGAAAAAAGGGGTACGATTGTTGAATTTTTCAAGAGCCGAACTGGTAAATAATGAGGATTTAAAGCGGGCAATTCAGGAAGGAATTGTAGACACATATGTTACAGACTTCCCGAGTGAAGAGCTCTTAAACATGGAGCATGTTATTGCTATTCCACATTTGGGCGCATCAACACCGGAATCGGAAGATAATTGTGCTGTTATGGCAGCAAATCAGCTCCGGGACTTTTTGGAAAATGGGAATATTACTAATTCCGTTAATTTTCCTTCATGTGAGTTGAACCGGTCTTCAGATTTCCGGGTTACGGTAGCGCATAAAAATATCCCTAACATGGTAGGGCAGATTTCTACCATACTGGCAAAGGAACAAATCAATATCCTCAATATGATCAACAGGAGCAAAGGGAACCTGGCATATACCATTATTGATGCCGAAGAGAATATTCCCGAAGATGTTGTTTGCCGGTTGCAAAATATTGAAGGTGTCCTTAGCGTGAGAATAATATAAAGCAATAATAAAAAAATTGCAGTAGCTGTAAGAAGCTACTGCAATTTTTTTTATTTAAATTTATTCATGACTAACCCGGTTATCACCTTTGGATAGAAATATGTGGATTTCTGGGGCATTTTTTCTTTTGCCAGAGAAACGTCCTTTATTTCATGAACTTTTGTTGCATTGAGCAGGAAGGAACATTGAAAACCTCCGCTTCTAACCCATTCGACAGCTTCCAGTGAATCTCTTGTATAGGTCAAGTTTTTCTGGTTTGCCATATTTTCTGCATCAATGCCTAAAATCCTGTCAAGGATCAAGGTATGCAGGATACTAACGTCTAAATTTCTATAAGCTGCAGACTTGTTAGGCAGCATTTCTGCCATTACATCAATATTTTTAAGAGTGAGTATATAATAGTAATCCTTGCCTGTGTAAAGCCCGAAAACCTTATCATTACTTCTGGCGTTTAATTCTTCCTCAATGAGTATATTTAATTCTTTTGTGCCGTGATCTTGTGCAATTCTTTCAACATCAAAATTTTCTTTTAACTGATCGATAAGAACTTGTTCATCAAACTTTTCAAGGTCTTTTACGACACGATGTGTGGGAAATACCACCAGGCCAGGGTCATCCATTTCCACAAGCATCATCATAACGTAGTTAAATAAGTCATCCTTGGAGTATTGAGGATTTTCTTCTCTTAACTTGTTTCTAAAGTTTAGAGCTGTTTCGTAACGGTGATGACCATCAGCAATAAATAGCTGTTTATCCTTAAAATACTCTTGAATTTCAGCAATGACAGATTCATTCGTTATGATCCAGAGATTTTGAATAATATTGTCAGCAGACTTAAAGCTGATATGGGGAGGTTCTTCAGATAACCTGTTTATCAAACCGGTAACTTTTTTCTCAGCATCCATATAAAGAGAAAATATCTGGCTAAAATTGCTGTAAGTAGTTGACATTAAATTGAACCTATCAGTTTTTGCTTTAGACAGGGTCTCTTCATGGGGAAGAATAACGCCCTTTGAAAATTCTTCAAGTTCAACTAAAGCTACAATGCCTTTGCAGGATTTTATAACTCCATTTTTTAATGTAAATACCTGTTCATAAAGATATAAAGCCGGGCTTGCTTCAAAAGTCAATATTCCGCTGGCTATCCATTCATTGAGATAAGAAGCGGCCCTGGTATACTTGTTGTTGTCCTGGCCATCGCCGGCATATTCTTTTCCTAATTCCAGTCGAATAACGTTATTGGGATGCATGTTATAATAGTTTTCCTGGGCAGAAGGAGAAATAACATCATAAGGAGGAGTAGTAACCAAACTTAGATCTTTAATCATTTCATTATTATAACGCAGCCCTTTAAAAGGAATAATATGTGCCATTTTGTCACCCCACAATTAATTTCTTTACCACAGCTAAACTAACGTGTTGTGCTAGCTTAAATATGATTCCAAGAACAAAGCTACAAAGCTTAGAGCCTGTAAACTCATTCCGGGTCGCATCAAACTTGCTATCGCTCAAACGGGTGATGCGACTTTTCCTCCACTTCGTTAACAGGCTCTACAGCCTTTTCGCAACGTTCTTTCCACCATATTTAAGCTAGCACAATGAGTTAAATTAAGTTAATATTATTAATTACTTTATTGCTGCGATTTCATACTTTACTACATTAATAAAATAAAATTAAATTTTTCAATGCAAAGTATATAATAGATTTCCGATATAGTCAAGCATATAAATTGCTTGCGAATTTTTTTAAAATTTAGTGAGATAATATATTGTAGAATTAGTTAGAATGAAAATGGTTTATAGTTCTTAGTTCGTGGTAAAAACCTTCATTCTATGAGCCATGAACTTAAGGGATTTATGGAGTGGGTATTATGCTAAAATTTAGTGAGATCATCGGCCTGCCGGTGATAAGCATATCTACAGGCAATAGAATAGGTGTGGTAAAAGACATAATATTCATTTCCACTACAAAAAAAATCTTAGCCCTTATTATTAACAATAAAAAAATTATGTCAAATACAAAAGCGATAAAAGTAGAAGATATAGTAAAAGCTGGCAGGAGTGCCATCTTAGTGAAGGATGAGAAATGTGTGATATCTTTAGATCAACTTCCTCAATTACCAAATATGAAAAAATACCGAGATGAAATAGTGGATTTGCAGGTCTATACTGATAGTGGAGTTAATCTTGGCACGGTTCAAGATGCTTCCTTTGATTTTGAAATTGGAATGCTGGAAGAAATTGAAATATCCGACGGTATTGTGCAGGACCTGATTGAAGGAAGAAAATTTATTCCCGCTACTGAATCAATACAATTAGAAAAGGGAATAGTAATTGTAGAAAGTGAAAAAGTACATCAGCTTAAAACTAACGGTAAAGGAATAAAAAAATATTTATTGAAAGGAAGTAGTAAAAATGAGAAGAAATAATTTTACCAGAGGGCTAATTACCGGAACAATCATTGGTGCTACTCTCAGTATGATGGTAAATCCTATGGATAGAAGAGATAAAAAGATAATGCGAAGAAAAACTAATAACTTTATGAGGACAGTTGGAGATATTATTGAAGATATTATTGATATGAGAGGTTAACAACCAGGGACTGAACCTCCTGTCTTGTGTGGTTTTTACAAGACAGAGGACCTGTCCGAAACTGCTGAAAAAGTGCTTGATTGCTCAGGGCTTCGACATGGGGACGGTTCCTCAGTCGCATGAAAAGCGCATTCGACAGATGAACCGTCCCCAAGTCGCAGCCCTTCTTCCTGCTGAACCGAACTTTTTCAGTGGTTTCGGACAGGTCCCCGTGTGTTGCCACTGACTGTTGAGGCACTTTTTCAGTGATTTTGAACTATCTTCATGTCGCGTTCCTGACCGTATATGTAATATATTTAGTGCGTTCTATATAACAACTATGAACCACGAACTACGAACAATTTTTATTGTCATTTATGGTTTTTTGAAGAAGGTCATGGAGGTTAAGGAAAAATAAGAACATTGCTATAAAGTAAAGCGGGAGATATCGGGATGTATCAGATAGCACTTAAGAAATATATCTTGTATGCTATAATTATTATATTAATTTTCCTATTAATTTATTTTATATACTCTATTCGGAAGCCATTGTTGGAGATATTAAGTCCGGTTTTTATCGCGTTGTTATTAACATATCTAATCAATCCTCTGGTAAATATTCTTGAAGATAAAAAAATCCCCAGGAGCTTAGGTATTATCATAATCTATTTTTTTGTAATTGCAGCTGTCGGAGTTGCGTTGGGTTTTTTAGTTCCTGAATTGATCAGGAGTATAAGAGAATTAACCCAGACAATCCCGGTTTATCTTGAAAGATATAATATATTGTTTTATGAGTTTGTAATAAGGTATAGACATAGCGAACTACCTATTAGAATTAAAGAATTATTGGATCAAAATATATACAATATACAGCAATCATTAATGAATACTTTACAAACCATGGTTGGAGTAATTACAGGAGCCTTTTCTCTTTTTTTCGATATTATCCTGGCTGTTGTGATAGCGTTTTACATGATGAAAGATATAGAAAAATTTAAAAAAGTACTTGTTTCTTTTGTCCCAAGAAAAGGACGCGAATGGATTTTTGTCCTGGTGAGGGATATTGATGTTGTTCTATCAGGATTTATAAGGGGACAATTGTTTGTAGCCATGATTATGAGTCTTTTAACAGCTGCTGGTCTATGGATACTGGGGATAAAATATTCCTTAATATTAGGCATCATCGCTGGGCTGCTGGATGTTATCCCCTATTTCGGCCCGTTTTTAGGAGTTGTTCCGGCAGTAATCGTTGCATTTATTGATAACCCTGTCAAAATTATATGGGTTTTACTACTGTACTTTTTGGTTCAACAGCTGGAAGGAGCTGTTTTATCGCCTAAAATTATAGGAAACAAGGTGGGACTGCATCCTGTTGTAATTATTATTGCGGTTTTAGCAGGAGGGAAGTTCTTTGGATTAATAGGCATGCTGTTGGCAGTCCCTATTGCAGGTATTTTAAAGGTACTTGGTCATAGGATTATTCAAAGTATAGTATGAAAATAGTGGAGAGTGAACAGTGGGGAGTGGGGAGTAAAACCGAAACCACAGAAAAAGTCCGGTTTAGCAGGAAGAAGGGCTGCGACATGGGGACGGTTCATCTGTCGAATGCGCTTTTCATGCGACTGAGGAACCGTCCCCATGTCGCAGCCCTGAGCAATCAAGCATATTTTCATCATTATTTGTGCCGGGTGCGCCCGGCGTGGCAGTTAGTATGAAAAAGTTGTTATTGACAGAATTTTAGCATTTATATATAATTTCACATAGAATAATATTGAAAGTACAATGACGGAGAATAGTATATCAATATAGTGTATCCAGAGAGAGAGTCCCCGGCTGAAAGACTCTTTGCATAAGTTGATAGAAGCAGCTCCCGAGTTCTGATGGTGAAGGTAGATAAGTATCCATCGGCGTTGGTTGCGTTAAGACTGCAGAGTGGTTGAGGAACGTATCTGTTCTTCATCAACTAGGGTGGTACCGCGTGAATGACTCTCGTCCCTAAGATTTATACTTAATTAGGACGAGAGTTTTTGTTTTGGATAGTGGGGAATTGATTTCCCAATTTTTTTATCTGTTAACTGTGAACTATGGACTAATACATGAAAGGAAGATAATATGCAAAAGTTAGGTTTAAATGAAATCAGAGAAAGATACTTAAGCTTTTTTGAGAGTAAAGGTCACTTGAGATTGCCAAGCTTTCCGCTGGTACCTCAAAATGACCCGAGTATTTTGTTAATTAACGCAGGTATGACTCCTTTAAAGCCTTATTTTACCGGGAAAGAAGTACCGCCCAGAAAAAGAATAACTACCTGTCAGAAGTGTATCCGGACTCCTGATATTGAACGTGTGGGTAAGACGGCACGACATGGTACATTTTTTGAAATGCTGGGCAATTTTTCTTTCGGAGATTATTTTAAGAGGGAAGCTACTGCCTGGGCGTGGGAATTTGTAACCCAGGACTTAAAATTACCCGTTGACAGGTTATGGGTCAGCATCTATAAAGAAGATGACGAAGCTTTTGAAATATGGACCAAAGAAGTTGGCGTTGCCCCTGATAGAATTGTAAGAATGGGTAAGGAGGACAATTTCTGGGAACATGGCACAGGTCCCTGCGGGCCATGCTCAGAAATATACTTTGACAGGGGTGAAGAGGCTGGCTGCGGTGACCCAAATTGTGCGGTAGGCTGTGATTGTGACAGGTTTGTAGAATTCTGGAACCTTGTATTTACGCAGTTTGATAAGGATGAGCAGGGAAATTATAACCGTTTGCCCAATCCAAACATTGATACGGGAATGGGATTGGAAAGACTGGCTGCCATCATGCAGGGGGTTAATTCCCTATTTGAGGTAGACACTGTTAAAAACATAATGGAGCACGTAAGTAAAGTTGCTGGGGTAAAATACAAAGAAGACCCCAAAAAGGATATTTCTTTAAGAGTAATTACCGACCATATCCGAAGCACTACTTTTATGGTTTCGGATGGAATACTTCCATCTAATGAAGGAAGAGGGTATGTATTAAGAAGGCTGTTAAGAAGGGCAGCCCGCCATGGTAAATTGTTAGGAATTGAAAAGCCGTTCCTTTATGAGGTTGCCGAAACAGTAATAAATGAATCAAAAGAGGCTTACCCTGAACTGGAGGAGAAAAGAGAATATATTAAAAAAGTAATTAAAGTTGAAGAAGAAAGATTTGATGAAACCATAGACCAGGGTTTAAATATATTGAACCAATATATCGCTGAATTAAAAGAAGCTAACCAGAAGATACTTAGCGGAGATAAAGCATTCAGATTATACGATACTTATGGTTTTCCCATTGACTTGACGAGAGAAATCCTGGCTGAACAGGGTATGGGAATAGATGAAGAAGGTTTTAATCATGAAATGAATGAACAAAGGGAAAGAGCGAGAGCTGCCCGCCAGGAAGCTGATTCTGCAGCTTGGGGCAACGATGTATTTTCAAAAATGGATAGAAATATCAGTACGCAGTTTACCGGGTACTTCCAGTTTGCGTCCATATCCCGCGTTTTAGCTATTATCAAAGGTAATACAGAAGTTGATAAGGCTTCCAAAGGAGAACAGGTTACAATTCTCCTGGACCAAACACCGTTTTATGGTGAAAGCGGCGGTCAGGTTGGCGATACCGGGGTACTTGAAAGCAATAATGTAAAAATCAGGGTGCTGGATTGTAAAAAACAGGGTGAGGGAAGATTCCTTCATATTTGTGAAATAGAATCCGGTGAGGTATCCAAAAATGATGAAGTTAAAGCAGTGATTGATTTAGAGAGAAGAAAAGCGATATCCAGAAATCATACTGCAACCCACCTATTACAAAAAGCCCTAAGAAATGTATTGGGAGACCATGTTGCACAGTCCGGTTCACAGGTTGCACCTGACAGGTTGAGATTTGACTTTTCCCATTATTCCGCCATGACTAAAGAAGAAATAGATAAAGTGGAGAGGGAAGTAAACAGGGTAGTACTGGACAGCCTTCCAATTGAAGCTAAAGAAATGCCGATTGAAGAAGCTAAAAAAATGGGAGCAACTGCACTGTTTGGAGAAAAATACGGCAGTATTGTAAGACTTGTAAAAATGGGCGACTACAGCCTTGAATTATGTGGAGGGTCGCATTTAACATCCACCAGCCAAGTTGGGGCATTTAAGATTATAAGTGAAGGAGGAGTAGCTGCAGGGGTTAGAAGAATTGAAGCAGTTACAGGACTGGAAGCCTTAGATTATTTTGCAAACAAAGAGAAAGCCTTAGAAGAAGTGGCGGTTATTCTCAAAAGCAGTTCTTCTGATATAGTTAAAAAAGCAGAAGCATTGGTAAATGAATTAAAAACCAGCCAGAAAGAAGTTGAAAATTTAAGAAATAAACTTGTCCGTAGCTCAGCAGACGATATTCTTTCAAAGGCTGTGCATGTTAAAGGTATCAAGGTTGTCACTGCAAGAATGGACGAATTGGATATGGACGGTTTGAGAAATATGGGGGATACTCTGCGGAATAAACTGGGTTCCGGGGTAGTAGCTCTTGCCACAGGAAATGAAGGCAAGGTAAATTTTGTGGTCATGGCGACAAAAGATGTAGTTGCTAAAGGAATTCATGCCGGCAATATCATAAAAGAAGTGGCCAAGACTGCCGGCGGCGGTGGCGGCGGAAGACCTGATATGGCACAGGCCGGTGGGAAGGATGTTTCTAAGATTGATGAGGCACTGAACAAGGTCATAGGTTTGATTGAGCAGCAAATTAAATGAAGATATAAGAAGCCCTGAGCAATCAAGCACTTTTTCAGCAGTTTCGAGCGTGCTCGGCGAAACCCTGATCAATCAAACATATTTTCATAGGTATTTGTGACTTGTTAAGGCAGGTCGTAGTAGTTGATAGGAAAGGAGAGATTAGAATGTCTGATTGTATTTTCTGTAAAATAGCAGCAAAAGAAATTCCTTCTTCAATTGTTTACGAAGATGACCGGATTCTGGCTTTTAAGGACATAAATCCTGCGGCGCCGGTACATATCTTGGTTATACCCAGGCAGCACATATCTTCTGCAATGGAAATTGATGAAAGCAATGCTGATATCGTCAGTCATATCTTCAAGATCTGTAAAAAAATTGCCGGGGATATGGGAATTGCAGAAACAGGATTTAGAATTGTAAACAATTGCGGCCATGACGGTGGGCAGACGGTAGGACACATACATTTTCATCTTCTTGGCGGCAGGGCACTTTCCTGGCCTCCGGGTTGATAATATTAGTTAATAATTATTTTGTTAAAATTATGGGAATTATGCATATTGACATGGTTTAAGAGTTTAATGTATAATTATTTTGTGTTGTAGTTTTGTTTTGTTCCCATTAATTTACAAAGCAAGTTTTACAGCTTATACCGCGCACAATTGATAGTAGCGGAGGGAGGGAAATATAATGTCAGAGATTAGAGTAAAAGATAATGAGTCATTAGACAGTGCACTTCGCCGATTTAAACGTCAATGTGCTAAAGCTGGTGTTTTATCTGAAATCAGAAAGAGAGAACACTATGAAAAGCCAAGTGTAAAACGTAAAAAGAAATCCGAAGCCGCAAGAAAGAGAAAGTTTAAGTAAAAAAGACGCACGTTTGACTCTAGGAAAAAGGAGGGGTGGTAAAAGTGTCCCTCAAAGACAGATTATTGGAAGATATGAAGGCTGCTATGAAGGATAAGGACTTGATCAGAAAGAATACTGTTCAGATGGCAAGAGCAGCAATCCTTCAGGTTGAAAAAGATAATAAGGTAACTCTCGACGATGAAGGAGTTATTGAAGTAATTTCTAAAGAAGTTAAGAAACGAAAAGATGTACTCCCTGAATATGAAAAGAGTGGCCGACAGGATTTAATAGATAATTTAAATAAAGAAATCGAAGTTTTGATGGGCTACCTGCCTGAGCAGCTGTCTGAAGAGCAACTGGATGAAATAGTGAAGATAACAATCCAAGAAGTTGGTGCTTCCAGTATGAAGGACATGGGAAAGGTAATGGCAGCCATCATGCCAAAGACCAAAGGTCGGGCGGATGGAAAAACAATCAATGCCCTTGTAAAGAAATACTTAGCATAAAAAATGAGTAGGTTTTATCACCTACTCATTTTTTATGCTATACTACCTTCTTAATTTTAAATAAATCCTCCAAAACAATCCAATTCTGGGGAAACGGCCTGCCAAGTACCCAATAGCTTACTCCCCGTACTCCCAGACGGCTTACAAGCTCATATTTAGCTTTTACACTCCGCGCATCTTCAAACCACACAATATGTTCCTTACCTGCCGTATCAAAGTAAGTATAATAAGGCGACTGTGAAACATTATCATACTGTATTGCGGTCCTGTACTTCTGTGCCAGCCCAACGGCCGCTTTAGGACTGAGCGTTACTGCATATGGCCCGCCGCGGACATAGGGCAGTGTCCAGTCATAGCCATATAGGGGGATGCCCATCATGATTTTGTTTGCCGGTATAACTGATAAGGCATAATCAAGCACTCTTTTTACCTGGTTCAGCGGAGCTACAGGCATAGGAGGGCCTCCTGACCAGCCCCATTCATAGGTCATCAGTACGGTAAAATCCACAATGCTTCCATGAGCAGGATAATCATGGGCGGTATACCAGGGGCCTGTAACCTCGGCGGAATATTTTGGAGCAAGAGCAGTAGTAAAAATAAAACCTTCATTATTCAAACGGGTTTTAAATTTTCTTAAAAATTGGTTATAAAGTTCACGGTCATCAGGAAAAACTCTTTCAAAATCTACATTAACTCCGGAATACCTTTTGCTTTTTAAAATTCGGACTACATTACTGATAAGGGCACTTTGGATGTTTTCATTTGCAAGTAAAGCATGGACTAATTCTGAACTGAATGTTCCTCCGGCAAAATTGGTAATGACCATTAAGGGAGCAACATTATTTTGACGGGCGGTATTAATAATTTCTGTATCATTTACCGGTATGAGAGTGCCGTCGGTTCTAACCCGGTAACTGAATATGCTGATGTAAGTGAGATAAGATGCTATTTGACGTACAATTTGAGCTTCATCCTCCCTTCCGCTTGGTTCGATATAAGCATTTACCTCAATTGTGTCCAGCCGGTCAGATTCGGCCGGAATCATCAAACATTGTCCCGGATAAATAAGTGCGGGATTTTGAATATTATTTGCCTCCACAATCGCACTTACAGTAGTACCGTACTGTTGTGCAATTAGCCATAAACTATCTCCGGGACGTATGATGTGTATTAATGTGGCAGCAGGTATTACAAGGCTTTGTCCGGGAATTATAAGTGCAGGATTATCTATTTCATTCGCCCGGATAATACGTTCCAAAGGGACACCGTACTGCCTGGAAATATTCCATAAATTATCTCCGGGTTTTACCGCATGAATAACCATTCTTCCACCTCATCTATAAAAAATAATGTATTATAATTGACCAACTTTAAAATTAAATATTGTGAGTTTAAAGTTGGTCAATTTCATCGATAACTACATTAATTTATTTTTAACTCTAATATTAAGTTATCGATATTATTAGTATATTTTAGTAAAAGGCGACAGATGCGCACTTTTTTAATAGCAGGGGGTGAGGAATAGAAAATAATAATAAGTACAAAAATTAATAAAGGCTAATAAAATGTTGAAAAAATAAGTGTAATAGCTTAGAATACATTTATGAAAGTATAAGCTTTCCCAGAAAAGCATAACATAAAATAAATTAATTTTGAAATGAACTAGCACAACAAGGATAAATTAGACATTGGAGGTGACTTATGTTAGAAATTCTTTTTCCGAGTTTAGTGGTAGACGGTATAGAAGATATTGACTTAAAAACATTGCAAAAAAATAATATAAAGGGACTTATTATTGATATAGATAATACATTGGTTGCATGGGATATCAAAGAAGCAGATGAAAAATCAATGCGGTGGATTGGATATTTAAAAAGCCAGGGAATTAAAATCTGTCTTGTTTCCAACAATACCGAAGATAGAGTGGTCAAATTTAATGAAAATCTAAAGCTCTATGCCATACATCGTGCAAACAAACCCCGCAGAGCGCCTTTCTTGAAAGCATTAGAATACCTTAAGACAAAACCGGAAGAAACGGCTGTCATCGGTGATCAGATTTTCACCGATGTATTGGGCGGCAATCGCTTAAACATGTTTACAATACTGGTAACTCCCATCAGCCAAAAAGAATTTCCGCTTATCAAGTTTAAAAGGTTTTTTGAAAAAATGGTAATGAAGAATTATGAGAAGAAGTTAGAGAGAAAGTTGGAGAAACGGTAAAGACATAGATAGAGGTATAATTATCAATTTATAAAGGGTGGTTTTAATGGAAGTTCAGATCAATGGGCATACAAAAATTCTAGGTGTCATAGGGGATCCTATAGAGCACAGCCTGTCACCTCGTATTCATAATACTCTTTGCAAGCATTTAGACCTTAATTATGTTTATGTTCCCTTCAGGGTTGCACCTGACCATCTTCAAGACGCAGTAAAAGGCTTTAAGGCTGTAGGAATCACAGGTTTTAATGTTACCATTCCCCATAAGAAAAATATTATCAGATATCTGGATGAAGTATCAAAAGAGGCCTTATTAATGGGAGCTGTTAATACAGTAAAAAATATTGATGGCAGGCTGTATGGATATAATACCGACGGAGACGGGTTTGTAAAATCTCTTAAAAGCCAGGGGGTATATATAAAAGATAAAAACATTGTGATGATAGGTGCAGGAGGTTCGGCGAGAGGTATTGCGGTTAAACTTGCCATGGAGGGAGCCAGAAGCATTATCATTTTAAACAGGACCCTGGAAAAGGCCCAGGATATAAGCAGCATGATCAATAACAATATTCATAATATTTCTCAAAGTGATTTGTTTACCAACCATAACCTGATCTGCTATGCGGAATCCTGTGACATTCTTATTAATACAACTCCTATCGGCATGTACCCTGACACAAATGCCTGCCCGGTAGAGGATTTAAGTTTTCTTAATCCCGGCACTGTAGCATGTGATTTGATCTATAATCCCGAAAAAACAGTTTTTCTGTCAAAGGCAGAAGAAGCAGGCTGTAAAACTGTCAATGGATGGGGAATGCTGATTTTTCAGGCAGTCAGTGCCTTTGAAATTTGGACAGGTGTAAAAGTTAGCGGAGATTTAATAAAAATTTTACATGAATTATGCATAAACTAGAAGGAATTTTTGATATTATATAGAATATATTTAATTGCGTGGGTCGTAGGACTATAGTCCTAATATTTTTGTCGTTTTATAGTTCTTAAGTCCTGCGTTTTTTTACAAAATACACATTTGTCAGTTGAAATATTATTACTGATGTGGTAAATTTAAGATATAAAGTCTATCTACAAAATAAACTGGTGGGGGAAATCAATGTTTAGAGAAAAAAGAAAGAGGCTGGGAGACCTGCTGGTAGAAGCAGGGATGATTACTGCTGAACAACTGAAGGAGGCCCTTTCTATTCAGAAACAGACAGGAAAAAAACTCGGTGAGGTGTTAATAAGCCAGCACTTCGTAACCCAGGAACACATTATTCAGGTTTTGGAGTTTCAATTAGGCATACCTCATGTTTCTCTTGACAAATATGACGTTGACCCGGAAGCGACAAAAAAAATAAGTGAGAATCTTGCAAAACGTCATGAACTTATTCCTATAAAAATAGATAATAACAAATTGGTTGTAGCCATGAGTGACCCTTTAAATATTTTTGCCATTGACGATGTCAGGATTTTTTCAGGTATGGAAGTACAACCGGTTATTGCTACCTCATCGGATATCTCCCGGGCCATAGATATCTATTATGGAAAGCAGGAAGCCTTGAAGGCTGCAGAAGAATATAAAAGGGAATACGGTATCGCAGCCCCGGTGGAAAAGATAGACGGCAATATTGAAGATGTGGTTAACAGTGCCCCTATTGTCAAGCTGGTCAACTCCATTATTGAGCAAGCTGTGAGGACAAAAGCAAGTGATATACACATAGAACCTTCGAATAAGCACATACGTATTCGATACAGGATAGACGGGCAATTGCAGGAAATCATGAAGCATGATATCCAGCTTCTTCCTGCTATTGTCACCAGAATTAAAATTACCGGCGAAATGAATATTGCAGAAAAAAGAAAGCCTCAAGACGGCAGGACTACCATGGTGGTGGATGGTAATGAATATGACCTTAGAGTTTCCATACTGCCTACTGTTTATGGCGAAAAAACAGTGATAAGAATTGCCGACAAGCAGGGGCTGTTAAAGACAAAAGAACAATTAGGCCTTTATTCCAGTGACCTGGAAAAATTCAATCAAATTTTGAGGAACCCCCATGGTATGATTTTGATAACAGGGCCAACAGGTAGTGGTAAATCTACAACCTTATATACGGCTATCAGGGAGTTAAATAAGGAAAATCTTAATATTATTACCGTTGAAGACCCGGTGGAAGCAACCATTGAAGGGATAAACCAGGTTCAGGTAAATCCAAAGGCCGGTCTGGATTTTGCGGTAGCATTGCGTTCTATTTTAAGGCAAGACCCTGATATTATTATGATTGGGGAAATCAGGGACAGGGAAACAGCCGAAATTGCAGTAAGGGCTGCAGTTACCGGGCATTTGGTAGTAAGCACGCTGCATACGAATGATGCGCCCAGTACCATTACTCGGTTAATGGATATGAATATAGAACCTTTTTTAATTAGTACTTCACTGGTTGGTATCATTTCACAGAGGCTGGTAAGGAAAATCTGTCCCAGATGCAAGGAGAAATATATCCCTTTACAAAGTGAATTGGAGATTTTAGATATACCGGAGGCCGAAAATATTACTTTATTCCGTGGAAAAGGTTGTAACGCCTGTCATAATTCCGGCTACCAGGGCAGAATCGGGGTGTATGAAATTATCTCAATATCCCACCATATCAGGCAGTTAATTAACCAAAGGGCCGATGCCGATAAGATCCGGGAACAGGCTGTTAAAGAGGGAATGAATACATTAAAGGCAGGCTGCAGCCGACTTGTGCTGGAAGGCATCACTACCATTGAGGAGTTAATCAGGGTAGCATATTCCCTTGAGTAGATTATAATCTTATGGAGGAATATCATGACCATAGATGAACTTTTAAAACATACCGTTGAAAAGGGTGCTTCGGATTTACATATAACCGTGGGTATTCCCCCTATTATGAGGCTTCACGGGAAGCTCATTCCTATAGGTGAACATAAATTGATGCCTGAGGATACTGAAAGATATATCCGGCAAATACTTAATGAATCTCAATTAAAGGCATTCCAAGAAAAAGGTGAAATGGACCTATCCTTTTCACTGGCAGGGATTGGACGCTTCAGGGTGAATGTTTTCAAGCAGAGAGGTACTATGGCTGCCGCTATCCGGTTGGTGGCATCAAAAATACCCAACCCTGAAGATCTTGGACTTCCTTCTTCTGTTATTGAATTATCCAAAAAGACGAGGGGGTTGATTCTGGTTACCGGCCCGACCGGCAGCGGTAAATCCACTACCCTTGCATCTTTAATCAATTTGATCAACCACGAGAGGGCAGATCATATTCTTACGCTGGAAGATCCAATTGAATACCTGCACAGGCATCATAAAAGCATTGTAAACCAGAGGGAAATAGGCCATGATTCCCAGAGTTATGCGAATGCATTGAGGGCTGCTTTAAGGCAGGACCCCGATGTTATACTTGTAGGTGAGATGAGAGACCTGGAAACCATCTCTATTGCCATTACTGCGGCGGAAACCGGTCATCTTGTGTTGTCCACCTTGCATACCGTCGGAGCTGCAAAAACCATAGACAGAATCATTGACGTATTTCCGCCTTCCCAGCAACAGCAAATCAGAATACAAATGTCTACCGTGCTCCAGGCGGTTATATCCCAGCAGCTGCTGCCGCGTAGAGATAAAAGTGGAAGGGTGGCTGCGATAGAGGTAATGATCGCCAATCCCGCTATCAGGAACCTGATTAGGGAAGGAAAAACGCATCAAATTACTTCGAGCATCCAAACAGGCTTGAAGTTCGGCATGCAAACCATGGACGGTGCTCTGGCAGATTTATATAGAAAAGGTATCATCACACGGGAGGACGCAATGACTTACGCCGTTGACCAGGAAATGTTAAGTAAATTGCTTTTATAGGGAAAACTGTGAACCGTGAACGAATAAAAGGGGTGGCAGGTTGATGCCGGTTTATATGTATAAAGCAAAGACAATAGATGGAATGAATGTCAAAGGTACGCTGGAGGCAAACGATCCGGCTACCGTATTTTCCATGTTAAAGGAAAAAGGATATTATCCCATACAGGTTGCTGAGCAGAGTATACTTCAAAAAGATATTTCCTTTGACTTTATGGAAAAGGTCAAATTGAAAGATATGGCAGTTTTCTGCCGGCAGTTTGCCACCATTATCAACGCCGGAATTTCAGTCCTTGGTTGTCTGGATATTCTAAGGCAGCAGACAGAAAATAAAAAATTAAAAAACACCGTTGAAAAAATATATGAATCAGTACAAAAAGGCAATACCCTTTCAAGTTCCATGAAAGAACATAAGGTTTTTCCATCCATCCTGTTAAGCATGGTGGAAGCAGGAGAAGTAAGCGGAAGCCTTGATGTTGCCCTGGAAAGAATGGCAGTGCACTTTGAAAAGGAAAACAAAATCAACCAAAAGGTAAAGGGAGCCATGACCTATCCCATCATTGTTGCCATCATAGCAACCATCGTTATTGCCATACTTATTACTTTTGTAGTGCCAAACTTCGTAGGAATGTTTGCCGGTATGGGGATGGAACTGCCGGCCACAACAAAAGCATTGCTGGCAATAAGCAATTTTGTTAAAAAGTTTTGGTATGTTATTATTGGTGTCATTATTGGACTTGCAATTCTTTTCAGGTATTTTGCATCCACAACTGCCGGCAAAAATATCATTGACGGTATAAAATTAAAGCTGCCCGTCTTCGGGCCGGTAAATCAAAAGGTGGTATCCTCACGATTTACCAGGACATTGAGCACTTTACTGGCCTCCGGATTACCGCTTTTAACTTCCTTAGAAATCGTTGAAAAGGTGGTAGATAATGATGTAGTGGCAAAAGGATTAGAGAAAGCAAAGCAGGAGGTCAGCAGAGGGGTCAGTCTTGCACAGCCCATTGCACAAATAGGGATATTCCCCCCCATGGTGATTCATATGTTAAAAATCGGAGAAAATACAGGAGCTTTAGAGAGTATTCTGGCAAAGACAGCAGACTTTTACGATGATGAGGTGGAGACGGCCATCACACAGATGACCACCATGCTGGAACCGTTGATTATAGTAATCATGGCCATAGTGGTCGGGTTTATTATATTATCGGTGGTGCAGCCCATGTTTGGGATGTTCCAAGGATTGGGGAGCATGTAAAAATCATCTTATTATTCAACAATATCAACAAAAAATTGATTAATTTTTGTTAATATTGCCAAATATGGTGGTATTATAATAAAGAACATAAAAATAAGAAAGGGGATCAATAAAATGGTTAAGAAGGTAAAAAAAGTATTAAAAAACAACAGGGGTTTTTCTTTAATCGAGTTGATTGTAGTTATTGCAATACTAGGAGTATTAGCAGGAGTAGCTGCACCTAATATTGTTGATTACGTTAACGATGCAAGAGAAAAAGCAGATATTGCTAATGGAGCTATAATTGCAAATGCATATTTGAGAGCAATTGCAGAAGGTTATACGCTTGCTGCTACTACCGATACAAAGATATCTGAAGTTGATAATGATGGTAACTTAACAGCTGGTGGTAATGGAGGAAGTAAAACTTTAGTACCTGATTTTATTCAAACGCTACCCATTCCTAAACAAAGTGGCTTTAAAAAATTTTATTACTCTTATAAAGACAACACATTAATAATATATAAAGGTCCTGATAATGCTACTGCTACGGGCACTGGAGTAGTTCAAGTATATCCTTATACCCAATTAGATTAAGAATATCATAAAGAAAGTTGTGGTAGGCTCTTACTTATTGAGATAATTCCATTGTTGAAACATGTATATGTCAGTAAACTAATTATTTGTTTAGAATGTGATTGTTTATGATAAATTTATTAATATTTATTTTAGGTTTTCTCATAGGCAGTTTCCTCAATGTTTGCATCCACCGTATTCCGCTGGGCCAGACGGTGGTGACCACCCCTTCCCACTGTCCTGAGTGTAATAAACGGATAAGGTGGTACGATCTGATTCCTGTAATCAGTTATATATTATTGAGGGGGAAATGCCGGTTTTGCAAACAGAAAATTTCAATCAGGTATCCACTGGTAGAGCTGCTCAATGGAGCAGTCTGCCTGTGGATTTATAGTATTTATGGCATGTCAGTACAGTTTGCCGGACTGGCTTTTTTGGCTTCTGCACTCATTGTGATTGCATTTATTGACTATGCCCATAGGATTATTCCTAACCGCATTGTTATCGTAATGCTGGCAGCCGGAATTGTCTATGTATATTTTAACCCTTATATTACTTATGGGGATGCCATCTTGGGCTTTTTTGCCGCCAGCCTGCCTCTGTTAATTCTTGCCGTTTTATCCAATGGCGGCATGGGCGGCGGCGATATCAAGCTGATGGCAGCAGCAGGTGTTTTTTTGGGGTGGAAACTTATTCTGCTTTCTCTTGTATTTGCTTCTATTATTGGTTCTTTCATTGGAATTATATTGATTTTATTAAAGATTATAAAGCGAGAAGACCCAATCCCCTTTGGGCCGTTTTTATCAGCAGGAATATTTATATCAATACTGTATGGTCAAAAAATAATAGAATGGTATTTAAGATTCTATAAATTAAGTTGAAAATAGTAAAATTTTAAAATAAAACAGAATAAAATGTAGATTGTGCAGATTAATAATAAAATATTTTGAATGTATGGAACGATTTTAAACCGTTTCAGTCGATTTTTTTACTGTGAACTGTGAACTATTAAAGGAATGACCTCGAATGAAAAAGCTTCTGAATGACAAAGGGTACACTTTCATTGAAATGATAGTGGTAGCTGCTGTTATGGGTGTTCTTTTATCGCTTTCTATTGTTAATGCACAAATGGATCAGGATGTCTTGTTAAAGAAGTGTGCCAATAAATTGGTGCAGGATATTAGATATATACAAATGAAGACAATTTACGAGAAAAATCCCGGTTATAAGATATATGCAAATTACGGTGACAATCGTTATCGATATAAAATCTTCCGGCCGGGGAAGCCTGAAGAGATTATCGTATTTGATAAAGGCATTTCTTTTGTCAGTACCATTGCAGGCAGTTTTGTTGAATTCGAAATTACCGGGGAACCAGTCCAACCTGGCAGCTTTATATTGAAAAATACCAGGGGTACCCAGATTAGGATAGCTATAGAGTTTACCACAGGCAGGATCAGGGTAAGCAATATAAATTAGATGCCAAATAAAGATATGTTGGTGTATTTATTTATGAAAAAAACATGGAAATATTTAAAGAATTGTTCTGCATATACGCTGGTTGAAATGTTGGTGGTGGTAGCAATTATAGGATTAATAAGCATTCCTGCAACCTTGTTTTTTATCTCAAATTATACCACCTATTTCAAAGAAACCAATAAGATGGATGTGCAGCAGTTGGCCCGTGCCGGTATGGATTTTATTGTAACTAAAATGCGGCAGGCACAGCAGTCTTCCATACAGGTCTATAGTAATACTATCGGTGGTAATACCACATATGAACTGGAATTAATCATAGAAGGTACTCCCAATAAGAGATATACGTACTACCTGGATGGGACAAATTTACTGCAAAGAGAAGAAGAGCAGTTTCAATCCGGCAGTTGGGGGAATGCGGCATCAAACCAGTTGATATATAATGTTACAGAATTTATGGCAGTTAAAAACGGTAATCTGGTAACAGTTACGGTTAGAGTTAAGATTGATGGTATTAACGGATATGAGATGGAATTAAAAAATTCACATAAAATAAGAAACTAACGGGGTGGATAAATTTGCTTTTTCCAAAATTCATTGCACTGGATATAGGAACCTGCAATACTAAAATGATACAGGCCATGGTAATTGGCAGCAAGATAAATGTAGATAAGTTTGCCATGTTTCCTACTCCCCAATATTCTATTGATGATGGACGCATCATGGATGCAGACATGCTGGCTGAACAAATAAAAAAGCATCTGGAATCTAACAGGATGCGGGCAAAGAATGCAATTATAACTATTTCAGGGACTTCCATCATTACTCGGGAGATTATACTGCCAAGGGCTAACGGGCGGGAATTTAAAGCAATGGTTGATATGGAGGCCCCGCAATATTTTCCGGTGGATATGGATAATTACATATTAGACTATAAAGTGTTAGAAGAGATTAAGAACGGAAAAGGGGCGCAGTACAGGACCATATTGGTAGCAGTGCCTGCCAATATTATACAGGGTTATATCCAATTAATGGAAAAATGCGGTTTGCATATTTACGCCATTGATTTTGTAGGAAATAGTATTGTAAAGCTGATGAGAAATGAAATGATGCAAAGATGCAATAAGAAAAGTAAAGAGGGAAAGAATTCAGATATTAAAGAACTTGCAAATACAGAAGATACCGTAGCTGTGGTAGATATAGGCTGCAAGACTACGACGGTTACTATTCTTTCTAAGGGGATTTTAAAGTTTAACAGAATACTCCTTTATGGCAGCGAAAATTTTAGCACACTGATTGCCAATAACCTTGGGATTACTTTTGAAGAGGCTGAAAGAAAAAAGCAACGGAAAGGAAGGATTATCCTTTCTGATGAACAGCAGCAGGATGCCGAAATGGTTGCCATCAGTGAGGGGATACGATCGGTACTGCTTGGCTTTATTGATGACATCGGGCACTTTTTTGACTTTTACAATTCACGGAATACAGGCAACAGGATAGATAAGATATATCTTACCGGTGGTGGTTCTATGGTAAGAGATATATCAGAATATTTGGAAAATGCGTTGAATATTAAAACCGAAAGAATCATTGAATTTGAGAATGTGAATTATCCAAGGCAAGATGGAACCTTTCAAGAGATTCAAGTTTACTTTGCCAATTGTTTAGGGGCAGTACTTAATAAGTAAAGTAGTGAGGATGGTAATTTTGTTAACAAAAGATATAAATTTATTGCCGCCAGAGATTATTAATGATAGAAAAAGCCGCGAACGTACTAATTTAATCATTTTACTTTCTATATTGATTACCGTGACTGCTTTTTCTCTGCTGCTCATCCCCTATAATCAACTGCTTCGGTTAGAAGGGAAAAAAAGGCACTTGAAGGAAAGTATCTCGAGACTATCAAATATTACGGCGGTTGAAAAAAAATTAGAGGAGGAAAAAGGTAAGCTGGTTTTTCGCAAAAAAGTATTGTCAATGATTGAAACAGAAGAATATGACATACTGCTTGTACTTGAGAAGATAGAAAAACTTATACCGGAGGATATATTTTTTCTATCTTTAACTACTTCCGGAAATAAGCTTACAATCAGCGGAGCAGCCAAAAATAAAGAAGCAGTGGCGGATTTGATTTATAGCATGAAAGAGCTTAATATTTTTGAAGATGTATTTGTTCCCAGTATTATAGGAGTACAAACAGGCGTTGAAGAAGACCAAGCCGGAATAAAGAATTTTACAATGAACTGTACGATAAAAACTGGAAAGGGAAACTAGTCTATGAGGCTATCGGATAAAGATAAAAAATTATTAATATTTTTACTATTAATAGGTATACTTGCTTTTATTTATTTTTTTATTTATTCTCCATTTGCCAATAAATTAGCTTTATTAAAACAGGAAGTAAAAAAATTACAAACGGACATGGATCAGCTTCAAGCAAAAGCTGTTAAAAAAGATCAACTTTCGAGTGAAATTAAATTTATCCGCTATGAATTGGAAAAAATAAATAACATTCTTCCCCCGAATATACTTCAGGAGAGAGTTATACTTATCCTGAAAGACCTTGAAAATATTACAGGTATCAAGCTTAATAACTTAGCCTTTACAGCTGCAGTTCCTTTAAATGCAGAAATTCCGGAAAAGAAACAAGAAAACGACAAGCAGCAAAATTTGCAAAATCAAATGACTACTCAACATACCAATCAAGGAGGCAATAAGACACCTGATAATACAGGGATTAAGATGCAGGTAAAAGCAAACTATACTGCTACTTATGCTCAGATAAAGAGTTTCTTGGAACAAGTAATGAATTTTACGAATAAGATAGTCATTACAGATATAAGTTTTAGTTCAGAAAAAGGCAATTACCTAACCGGCAGCGTGACGTTGAATTTTTATGGAATAAAAGACAGTACTCAAAAAATTCCTGAGTGGAATTTGGATTTAGAAAAAGGGAAAGACAATATTTTTCAGCCCTTTGAAGGCTATATTGTGCCACAAGCCGGAATACCTGTTTTTACAAGTAATTCTGCCGCCGGTGCACAGAAAAAATCTTACAGCGTAAAACCTTTTGATTTTTATATGGTACTTAATCCCATTACCGATGATGCACCCACTGTAATTTTAGGCAAGCATAAAAAAATTGGTTCCGAAATTTATGCAGACGGTAATAAAAATTCAAATGTGGAAATTCACATCAATGAACAAGATGGGAAATTTTATTACAGCTACAAAACAGAATATGGAAGATATCCTTCAGATAATAAAAATGAGGAGGAATTCATTCCTGTTTACCATGATCATATTGTTTTAAACATTATTTCAAGAAAGCGTCTTAATGAAAAAGACAATGCAGGGGCCGATATCAAGATATATAATAATACCAGTAAGAAAATAATAGTAAGAATTAACAAAGAGGAATGGAAATCAAGAGCCAATATTTCTTTTGAAGGTGATGGGGCTATTGAAAGGGAATAGTGTATTATTGAATTTGAGGAGAATTTTAGTTGTTGACAGGGGAATGTCTTTCATTGAAGTAATTGTGTCGGTTGCTATATTAGGAATCATGGCTATACCTTTTGCCAATATGTTTATTAGTTCCATAACAAGTAATTATGCTGCTCAAAAGGAAATGGAGGCTTACGCAATAGCCAACCAATTTATGGAGGCTGCGAAAGCAAATGATGTCCTGACCGAGGGTTCATCTTCTATGGACGTTGGAACAAAATATAGGGTAGATGTGGTCGTAGAAAGTCCGGTTACTTTAGCAACACAAGATGTTCCTGAAAGCATAGATGATGTGGATATAACGATGGATTTTACAGAGGGGAATTCCTTGAAGACGGGTGGGCATTCAGAAACCCTGTCAGGAAATATTGACAAAGAGATTCATGCCCACTCATCCGATATTGAATATGAAATAGATGCTGTTAAATATTCAGCAACAAGGCAGAATCACAACGTGCTTATAAAAGCTCCCTCCGCTTTTGATGAAAACATTGATAGCATAACCCTTAATTTTTATAATTATTCTGACCAGCTATTGACCATTTATAAAGAGAACGATGTCAGCCAAAAAATAAAAATTAAGGCTATGACCGGGGCAGTCAAAGTGTGGGATAACCTTGTATCATCTCAGGCCAAAACAAAAACATTAAAAATTACTGTAACAGTAATTGATTTAAATGCCGGCCAATCCTTAGTTCAACTGGTATCGGATAAGCTGCAGTATTAGGAATGTGAGAGAGTGCAAATGACGGGTGGTAAAATGGATAATTTCTTTAATATTATAAAGAAACAGCAAGGTTCGACCCTGGTTTTAGTAATGATGATTTTGCTTGTGCTGAGTATTCTTGGATTAGCACTGGTAACTGCATCTACGACCAATTATGTGATGAACAGGGCTTATGTTGATGCCAACCGGGCTTTTTACGGTGCCGATGATATTCTTGAACAGGTACATGCATTGCTGGAAAGCCAGTCCATAGAAGCGCAAAAATATGCAAAACAGGAAATAGAAAAGCATATGGCCGACCTCATTGCCATGTCTACGCTTATTGATGAAGTTACACAAGAAGAATATGTGGATGAAGAACTGCTGGAACAGAACATTCGTCGGTATTACCACGAGAAATATAACGAATATATCTTCAGTGAAGAAGTGGGGGAAGGAGTAAACAGACGGGATGGCGGCAAGAGAATAATAGAAAATACCTTTGCTGCATTAAGAGTTGAATATACCATGCCGGATGCCCCTCCCCAAAATCCCGAGGATGACATAGACAATATTATAGTAACTAAGACCTACACAATTAACAGTGCTCTAAAAAAGGTTAAAGCCGTATTTCAATTATTAAAAGAGCCGCAACAGTTGGCTGTCAGCAAAACTGTACTAAGACAGAAAAATCCCGTTTGGACAAGGCCTGTTACCACAGAAGGGGATTTAATTGTGGTTGGAGGCAAGGTGACCATAGAAGCTGCCAAAAGAAAACATAACGACAAAGATATTTACCTTGATGCTGTTTACGCATGGGGGACCAATCCCGGACGTTTAGGAAACAACAATCAGCCGGGTGAAAAATATGGCGGCGTAGTTGCCGGGCTGGAGCCTGAAATTGCGACAAATTTATTAGGTGAGAAAGCAGTGAATATTGGTATGACGACCGATGGCAACGGAAATGTAGATAGTGCCAATACTGCTAACTATAGGTCGGGTAAAATTGAAATAAAGGGCAATGTATATACCAATGGATACATTCATACTGCATACGGAACTGCTACCCAACCTTCTTCTATTTTGATTGATATTTATCAAAATCAGGATGACAAAGACCATCCGGGGTCCGATAATTTAGATGCTCTGGCAAATGCAGAAAATATTGGCAATGTATTTGCAGAATCCATTCAAACTGAAAAAACCTGCGAAGGAAATGAAAATGTTTATGGGGGAAGTATTACAGTTAGCGGCGATGTTAAATTGACAGATGATATTGAATTGAACGGTATTGCCAATCGAATTGACGTAGAGGGAAGTTTTTACGGCATAAGTACGGGAGACCCCACAGGAAACTTTTTCAATAAAAGTTCGGCAATCCTCTATAAAGACCTGACCTATAGGTCCAAAATCAATATTGGAAGATATGTCTTTGTTGCTGGCGTGGCGTATATTGAAGATGTTGTAAAAGACGGCACTCCTTATGGGTATCCGTATCCTATTCCCTATATGACAGGAGAAAGTGCAGCAATAGCAGGAAATTATTATGCCTATAAATATTACTGGAATGAAGAGGATAGAGAAGCCAATATGGATGATGACTGGAATATTGGCGGATATACTTATCCTATGTATTCCGGCGTTGCTGGAGCAAACGGGCCGAATGACTGCGGGTCAAACCGTCGGGAACGGTTTATGGAGTATGTAAGAAAACAATATGCCGATAGCACTACCTATACTTCACCCATTGGAATGGGGGCAGAATATCTGACAATAGGGACCGGTGTTGGGGGAGTAAAAGGGTATTCTCTTGGTGTTCTTCCTGCCAATGGATACGTTTATCGACCGGATTTTCAAGGTGCTGAATCCAACGGGCTCATTGTTGGATTTGATAAGTACAATTCGTTTGTTTTTATTACGCTGATTGACACATGGAAGAAGCAGTACAATAGTGCTACTTATATATTAAAGGAAAAATCACCCGGTTTTATCAATGATGCTAATACAGTTAAAACAAGCAGTGAATTTGACCATTTAGTTGAAAGCGGTTCATATAACATTAATTACGATATAACCGGTAATAAATGTTTAATTATAAAAACAACGGAAGCAGATACGGTAATTGATATGAGCAGTTTGCCCAAAGAAAATGGCATAGTAAAAGGTCTTATTTTTACCACCGGAAATTTATATCTCTACTCGTCCTCCGATGTCCAATTTGAAGGTGCAATCGTTGCACAGGGCAATATTGTATTTTTCGGAGATAAAATAAAAGAAATCAAGTATAATGAAGAAGCTGTAATTAATGCCATTAACACTAACGAGGATGCAGTGAAATTTTTTTCAAAAGGGAACAAGTTATTGCCGGGAGAAGTTAAATTTGATGCTATTATGGTAAAAACTCAAAAGACCAAAAATGTAAAAATAGTGGATTGGAAAGAGATACGTTAAAAAGACTATTTAATGAATATAAAAATGTTAAACATAAAACATAAAACTGCAAAGAAGGGGGTGGACAATCTGATTATTTAAGATGTTCCTTTTAAAGACATAATAAATAGTCAGATAAGAGGTATGAAGAAATGGATAAGCGGTATGCTGGTTTTTTTAATATTTTGTACATTGCTCACCGGAAACGCTGCAGCTTTGTCGACAAATGCGAATGATGTAGAATTGGAATTTCTCTATGCTGTTTTTGCCAAAAGCAAAATCTCATTAAACGGGAGTAGTAGAATAACAGGAGATGTAGGGATAAATACTGCCGATATCACTATGGGCAACGGCAAGCAATGCATAATTGATGGAAAACTTTTTATTGGTCCGGGGCAAAGTGTAAATTATAACAGCAGCAAAATTACCGGTGGGGTTTTTAACCTCGCTTCGGAGCAATTCTTTGCCCTTCCGGAGTTTTCTCAACTGCCATCGGATATTCCCCAAATGGGTGAATTGACCATAAAAAGTACATATACCATTAAACAAGATGCATGGTATGAGAAACTTTCAATTGTAAGTGACGGGACTTTGACAATTGATGTGGGCAGTGGTGACCGAATTATAAGAATAGGGACTTTAAACTTTTCACAAGGCCATATCAAGATTAATGGGACAGGAAGGTTATTTCTGTTTGTAGAAAATGCATTTTCTATAAAGGGTTCTAGTACCTTGAATAGACAAGGGGACTCGGGTAGAATACATGTGTATGTAGAAGGTGCAGGAACTGTAGAATTATCAGGAAACGCAAGAGTGGCAGGTTCTATCTATGCTCCTAATGCCAATATAGACATCCAAGGAAGTGCACAACTTGAAGGCAATATTGTTGCAGGAGGAAATAGTATTACGTTAAGTGGCAATACACCTGTCATAGGTGCAGTGTATGCGCCAAATGCAAAGGTTGAAATATCCGGCAGTTCCAAAGTTGTCGGTGCAATGGTCTGCAATGAAATAGACATTATCGGTAACTCGGAAGTGCAATTTGAACAGGTGAATTGTACGATACCTGAAGTTCTATTAGGTCCGAAAGTGACAGATAAAGACGCTTTATCATATTCTTTTGAAGATGACAAGGTTATTTTACGATGGAAAGATATGGACGCAGATTACTATTTATTATGGTTTCAGGACGAGAAAATTGATAATATTTTTCGGCATATGCCAATTAACATCGAGGATGAAGGCAAGTACTTGGATGAGAATTTTAATAATCTTAATATTGTCCAAAAAGCGCTTGTTTTGACAAGATTACAAATTAAATTGGAAACAATCAAGCGAAACCTTGAAGAAGAATTAGACAATCCGGCAACTCCATATACTAGGAAGCAAAAGGTTCGGGAATTTTTAAGAAGATTGAATATCTTTCTTGACTACTTAGTTTCTTTAATCCAAGGAAAAGACCCTGCTGCACAACATTATCTGCAAAAAAAAGACGGCTATTATGCTTATGAAGTATCAAACCTTGAAGACAAAATATATTATGCGGCTTTAAAAGCATATAAAGATCGAAAATTGTTTGACCGAAGCGAAAGTGAGTTAATGACCGTTACTATTGATTTGAGGCTGCCGCAATCAATACAGGTTATTCCTAATGCCCAAATAAATGCCGATAATACCTATAAAGTTACGGTGCAGTATATTCCATCTGAGTCATTGCCCGAAGTGACTTATGAGCTGTATAAAAGGATGGAAGGTAGCGATTGGACTAAAGTTGTACCCACAGGTACAACAGAAGATAGTTTTGTATATACCGAAGAAAACCATCAGAAAATATATTATAAGGTTGTAGCAAGAAACAAAATTAACCACACAGTTGAAGCTGGTGCGGGCAATTCAGTCTTTCTGGATTTAAGAAAGGCACCGTCTCCCGGCATTACTGCGAGATATGATAAGCAAGAACAACAAATAAATTTAACGATAGATGTCACTGATGCCGAAGGCATAACCAAAAAAATGGAGATTTATAAAAATGGTGTGCTGGTAGAGACCATAGAAAACGGGTTGTCACAAACCTGGAATGACAGCAGCGTTGTAACAGGTGAGACCTATACGTATCAGGTTTTTGCATTAAACCAATATGGCGTAAAGACCGCATCCAATACTGAAACTATTACGGTTGAAAAAGACATGATGGAGAAGCCGTCCATTCTTGAGGTGAATGTTTTTGAAAAGGATGTTCAGGACGGGGAAAAGAAATATGATGTTCAAGTAAAGTATACGGTTGATTCCAATGCAAAATACTATCACTTATTTATAGAAGGCAAAGCTGATCCGGTCGGGGAAAAAGAAGTAGTTCAAGGTTTGACTAAAGATTCAATAAGTTTTGAGACTTCATCAACTTCTTTTGAAGTTTACGTAAGGCCGATAGATAAAAACGGAGAATATGGAGAAAAATCAGAGTCTGTTGAGTTTGATAAAAATATTTTGTTCGAAGCCGTAAAGCCAAATAAAAATATAACCTCATCCGAAGTATATATTGTTGGAGACGACGTTACTTTCCAACTGACGGTTAATAGTAACAAAGACATGAAGAATGTTAAATTGGATATGACATTGAATGATAACGCTTCGGCGGTTTTTTATGAAAATAATATAAGAATTATTGATAATGAAGAGATAGATAGTTCTGCTGTTCATATGGAGAATAGCGGTAATGTGCTTGCCGGAACGTACCGGTTGTACGATGAGGAATACAATGAAGATGATGTACAAACCATTTTGAAAGCCAATAAAACCTATCAGTTTGTATTTAAAGTTAAAACGAATACAGACTTGGAGATTGGCCGGATAGAAAATGTTAGGAATCTTTTTAAACTTACCTATGAAGAAGAATTAGAAGGAGGAACCGCTTGTTCCGTGTCCTATAACAAGAATATGGATATAAAGGTGTATACTATAGTACCTCAATTAAGGTAATGATGTTTGGAGGTTGACAACAGTTAATAAAAAGTTATAAAAAGTCATAAATTAATGTTGACATTTATAATTTAGTATAGTCTAATACAATTAGAGGTGGTTAATGTGAAGTATTATACTATACATGAGTTTTCTAAATTAGTTGGAAAAACTCCTCAAACATTAAGAAACTGGGACAAAAAAGGATTACTTATTCCACATCATACAGGTGCTAATGGATATAGATATTATTCGCATGATCAATTAAAACAAGTATTAAATATTAAAGAAGATAAAAAATCAAAAGTTATTATAGGATATTGCCGAGTATCTTCGTATAAACAAAAAGACGATTTACAACGACAAGTTGAAAACATGAAATTATATTTAGACAAACAAAATAAAAATTATGAAATAATTGAAGATATAGGCAGTGGGATTAATTATACTAAAAAAGGATTAAGAACATTATTAAGAAAAATAGTCAACAATGAAGTTGAAAAAGTCGTTGTTCTTTATAAAGATAGATTGTTAAGATTTGGTTTTGAATTGGTGGAATATATATCTAATCTGTATGGATGTGAAATTGAAGTAATAGATAGTACAGAAAAAACTGAACAACAAGAACTTGTTGAAGATTTAGTGCAAATAATAACTGTATTTTCTTGTAAACTTCAAGGTAAAAGAGCAAACAAAGCACGTAAAATGATTGAGGAGTTGACCGAAGATGATAAAGACAATTAGAGTACAATTATTACCTAACAATAAACAAAAGACTTTATTAAAGAAATGTGCAGATGTAGCACGATGGGCTTATAATTGGGCTTTATCTAAGCAATTAGAAAATTTTAAAAACGGTGGCAAGTTTATAAACGATGAAGAGTTAAGAAAGGAACTAACACAACTAAAGAAAAATCCTGAATATAATTGGTTAAATGAAGTTTCAGCACAAATACCAAAACAAGCAATAAAGGATTTATGCATAGCTTATAAAAACTTTTTCAGAATAGAAAATAAACATTATTCTGAAAAAACTAAGAAAAAAGCATTAAGACAAGGTAGACAATTGACAGTTTATGATTTAGAAGGACATCCAAAATTTAAAAGCAAAAAAGATGTACAACAAGGGTTTTATCACAGAGAAGATTTAGGACATTTAAAATTTAAAGGTGATAAAGTAAAACTTGAAAAGATAGGATGGATTAAACTATCTGAAAATAGAATCGAATTACAAACAGCGGAAAAATTTTATAATCCAAGAATAAAATTTGATGGTTTTAATTGGTTTATAACCGTAAGTATTGATTATAAACCTACCAACAACCAAAAGTATTCAGATGGAATAGGCATTGACTTAGGAGTTAAAGATTTAGCAGTAATTAATGATGGTAGAAAAATACCTAATATTAATAAGAGTCAAGAAATAAGAAGATTAAATAAAAAATTAAAAAGACTCCAACGTAAATTATCAAGAAAATATGAAAAACAAAAAGAAGGAGGTGTAAACCGTTATAAGAAAACTAAAAACATTATTAAGTTGGAGTGCCTTATTCGTAAAGTCCATAAAAAAATAAAAGACATTCGTACAAATTATTTACATCAAGAAACTGCTAAACTGGTGAAAGCCAAGCCAGAGTTTGTGTGTATGGAAAATTTAAATATTAAAGGTATGGTTAAAAACCATAAATTAGCAAAATCCGTACAAGAACAAATGTTTAGCGAGTTTCGTAGAATAATGGAATATAAATGTAAATGGAATCATATTAGGTTTATAGTAGCAGACAGGTATTATCCATCAAGCAAGACATGTAGTGAATGTGGATATATTTTAGATAAGATGTCTTTATCAACAAGAAAATGGGTGTGTCCTGAATGTGGAATAATGCATGACAGAGATATAAATGCAGCTATAAATCTAATGAAATATGGAAAATCAGCATAATTCACTTAACGAATTATGTTGGTATGTACGGTGTCGTTACATCGGAATTTAAGCCTTTGGAGAGTCATACCAAACGCAAGTAGAATTCCGAAAGCGGACTCTATGAATAAGGAAAAGAACATAAAAGTTATAAAATTTATAACTTTTTATAAGTTTCTTATAACGGAAATAAGGCATTTTTATAATTCCAACCGTGATAATTATGAATACAGAACAATCAGCCATATTTATATTTCAAACTTAAAGCGAACTGATGCCGAGGCTGTGAAATTGGCTGCAGAAGTTTCACAAAAAGCAAAAAGCGGGCAGGATTTTTATCAATTAAAAGGTACTTATTGTGAGGAACTTACTGACAAAAATGATTATATGTATGAGTTTAAGCGTGGTACTAGGGAAAAATTATTTGAAGACATTGTTTTTTCATTATCAGTAAATCAGGTGAGTAATCCAATTAAAACATCATATGGTTATTACATTGTAAAAGTACTAGAGAAAAATTATTATTCTTATGATTCAGTAAAAGAGCAGATTAAGAAAGAGTTGAATTTTAGCAAAAACTATTCCGTAATGCTGCAAACAATAGAGCAATGGTTTAAAGAAGCAGAAATAAAAATAAATATTAATTAGTTAGGGGGAATATAAATGCACCTGAAAAACTACATGGAAGAAGTCGTATTTAATATGCTGGAAAGAGTATTAAATGACATTCATTGCTGTACCTGTGAAAAGTGTTTAATGGACATTGCTGCCCTTGCACTGAATCATTTGCCGCCCAAATATGTTGTTACCGAAAAGGGTGAACTGTATACAAAGGTAAATACTCTCCAGCAGCAATGTGAAGCTGATGTTACCGCTGCCATTATCAAAGCGGCTGAAATAGTGAAAAAAAATCCAAGACACAAATAGATGGAGGTTAGGATGAAACAAAATATTGTTCTTACCGGTTTCATGGGGACGGGAAAGTCAACCGTTGGAAAGCATGTGGCCGGTGAATTGGATATGGGATTTATTGATACGGATCATATCATTGAGCATGAGCAAGGGATGACAATTTCAGAAATATTCTCTCAAAAAGGTGAAGCATATTTCCGGGAGCTGGAGAGCAAGGTTGTTGAAAAGGTTGCACAGCAGGAGAACATGGTAATTGCAACGGGTGGTGGGGTAGTTCTCAGATCTGAAAACATGCAAAATCTCAGGAAGAATGGGATTATAATCCGGTTAAAAGCAGATGTTGAAACCATACTGAGAAATACTTCCCAAAATAGCAACAGACCTCTTTTACAGCATGGTGATTTAAGAAGTAGAATAGAGGCAATATTAAACCAAAGGGAAGCGTATTACAGCAATAATGATTATGAAATAGATGTTTCACTATTAACTGTAGAGCAGGTTGTATCGATGATTATGAATATATACAGGAAAGAAATGGAAAAATAATATTTGATACATTTCTATTGAAGTTGTGAAAGGAGAAACAGATGGCAGCAAAGTTCGGTCCTTCGGGAAATTCGGATATTTTTTATGAACAGGGTTATAAATCATCGCTTCAGATGCCGGAATGGCTTAAAAATATGGGGCTGGATGCTTATGAATACCAGTGCAGCAAGGGCGTCAATATTTCAGAGAAAACTGCCAAAAAACTGGGTGAAAACGCCAGGGCTTTTGGTATTGAATTAAGCGTACATGCCCCTTACTATATTAACCTGGCAAGCATTGAGGCGGAAAAAAGGGAGGGCAGCAAAAGATATATCATTGAAACAATGACAGCAGCCCGCTGGATGGGTGCAAAAAGAGTAGTAGTACACCCCGGTTCATGCAGTAAAATCAATAGAGAAGCAGCTTTAGAATTGGCAAAAGATACATTGAAAGAGGCACTTAAGGAGGCGGATGCTCTAGGGTTGGACGACATACATATATGTCCCGAAACATTAGGGAAGATCAACCAGTTGGGAACGCTTGAAGAAGTGATGGAACTCTGCAAAATTGATGAAAGACTTATACCCACTATTGATTTTGGACATATACATGCACGGGGATTGGGCTGCCTGGTTGGTAAAAGTGATTTTGAGAAAGTTTTTGATATTATTGAGAATTCGTTGGGCAGTGAAAGATTAAAAAACTTTCACAGCCATTTCAGCCGTATAGAATTCACTTCCGGGGGGGAAAAGAAGCACTGGAGCTTCTGCGATATAGAATATGGTCCGGAATTTGAACCGGTTGCTGAGATTGTCTATAAGAGAAATCTCAGTCCTGTAATTATATGTGAGTCGAGAGGTACTATGGCGGAAGACGCTTTAGAGTTAAAGAAAATATATATGAAGAAAGTGGGGAGTGGGGAGTGAAGAGTGAAGAGAAAAAGATACTGGTCATCCACGGGCCGAATTTGAACCTGTTGGGTATCAGGGAAAAAGGGATATATGGGACAGAAACCTTTGACAGCATAAACGATAGGATTAGACAGGAAGCTGAAAAACTAGGCGTTCAGGTTGATATTTTTCAGTCAAATCATGAAGGTGAAATTATTGATAAAATCCATGCTGCAATGGGAGTATATGGAGGAATTGTTATCAACCCGGGTGCATACACTCATTATAGTATAGCCATAAGAGATGCAATAAAGGCTGTAAGCATCCCTACCGTTGAAATTCACCTATCCAATGTTCATGCAAGAGAAGAGTTCAGAGCCAAATCTGTGATTGCTCCGGTGTGTGTAGGGCAGATAAGCGGGTTTGGGGGAGACAGCTACATATTGGGACTAAATGCTGTCATTATGAAGTTGAATGCAAGATGAGGCTAAGAAAGTTGGTGTGTTAATGATTCTACAAACACGATTAAATAATTTGCAGGAAAAGCTAAAAGAGAAAAATTTAGATGCTGTAATGATTACTAACTCTGTTAACCGGTCGTATATCACCGGTTTTTATGGTACGGCAGGGTATGGAATTGTTACACAGGATGGTGCTTTTCTACTTACCGATTTTCGTTATACCCAACAGGCAGCAAAGCAAGCGACCTATTTTGAAGTAATTCAGTTTGAAGGAACACCCTTCGAGTCAATCAATCTTTTGTTAAAAAAGCATCATATAAAAACATTAGGTTTTGAAGATAAAGATATAACTTATTCTCAATATGAGCAGTTTAAAGAAAAACTTGAGACAGCAGAATTAATTCCTATAGAGGATTTAATTGTAGACTTGAGAAAAATTAAAGATGAAGCAGAAATCAGCAGGATGAAAGAAGCGGCAAGAATTGCTGATCTGGCATTTTCACATATCATAAAAAATATTAAGCCTGGGATGACTGAGCTTGAGGTGGCTTTTGAACTGGAATTTTTCATGAGAAGAAGTGGTGCAAAAGCTTTATCCTTTGACATGATTGTGGCTTCAGGGGTTCGTTCCTCACTCCCCCATGGAGTGGCTACTGATAAAAAAATTGAAACGGGAGACCTTGTTACACTGGATTTTGGATGCATATTCGAGGGTTATTGCTCGGATATGACAAGAACCATTGGAATAGGAACCCTTAATGAAAAACAGAAAGAAATATATAATATTGTCTTAGGGGCGCAAAAGAAAGCCCTTGAATCAGTAATCCCTGGCAAAAAGGGGAGAGAGATTGATAAAATAGCGAGGGACATTATTGCTGGTTATGGCTATGAAAAGAATTTTGGACACGGTTTAGGCCATGGTGTAGGTAGAGAAATCCATGAAGCCCCCCGGTTATCTGTACTGAGCGAAGAAATACTTAAGCCGGGAATGGTAGTTACCATTGAACCGGGAATCTATATTGAAGGCTTTGGAGGTGTCAGAATAGAAGATATGGTTGTAGTAACGCAAGAAGGGATAGATAACCTCACATCATCTACCAAAGAATTATTAATAATTTAGTTGTTTAGCAAAATTATCCTTGAAATTTTACTGATTTTAATTTAAACTATTGTAGACAATACTATAAATAAAAGCATTATGAAGATTAGGTTTATAGAAGTATAAAGCTATTATGATTAAGAGGGTGCATTTTCACTATCTTAATCTCAATCTTCAAATAAATAACGGAGGGATTTACTAATGATATCTGCAGGTGAATTTAGAAACGGTATAACTTTTGAATTAGATGGTAATGTTTATCAGATTGTTGAATTCCAGCATGTAAAACCTGGTAAGGGAGCTGCTTTTGTTAGAACCAGGCTAAAAAATGTTATCACCGGTGCTGTTGTAGAAAAAACCTTCAGACCTACGGAAAAAATGCCTAAGGCACACATTGAAAGAAAAGATATGCAATATCTTTACAATGATGGCGGTCTTTACTATTTTATGGATCAGGAAACCTACGAACAATTACCTCTTAATGAGAGCCAACTAGGAGATGCTCTTAAGTTTGTGAAGGAAAATATGGTTGTTAAAATACTTTCATATAAAGGTAATGTATTTGGCGTAGAACCTCCTAACTTTGTTGAATTAGAAGTAACAGAAACAGAACCCGGTTTCAAGGGTGATACGGCGACAGGTGCGACAAAACCTGCTACGCTTGAGACAGGAGCTACTATCAACGTTCCTCTTTTTATCAATCAAGGAGATATAATCAGGGTAGATACAAGAACTGGAGAGTATATGGAAAGAGTTTAATGGTAATAATATCAAATAGTTATTGGTTCGGGGGTTGTATTTGGTAATAAATAGGTATATTGATTAAATATGTATATTTATTAACTGTTAACCACCAACCATGAACTATATTTATAGGAGGATGACACCATGGAATATTTAGGTGAAAGAGTTGCGTACCTGAAGGGACTTGCAGAAGGTCTAAAGATTGATGAAAATACTAACGAAGGAAAACTGCTTAAAAATATTATCGATATTCTTGCTGATTTTGCAGAAGCGATTACCGACCTGGAAGATTCCCATGCTCAATTAAGTGAGCATGTGGAAGATATCGATGAAGACCTTGCTCAACTGGAATATGAAGTATATGATGATGAAGACGAGTATGATGATTATGATGAAGATGAAGACGATGAAGATGAGGAGATAGAATATTTCGAAGTTGAATGTCCTAATTGTCATGAAACCGTATATTTAGATGAAAACATGTTTGATTCCGAAGATGAAGAGGAAATAATTTGTCCAAACTGTAAAGAACCTATTGAAATCGAGTTTGAATGTGACTGTGGCCATGATCATGACCATGAGCATTAAATTTTTAACCTAGCGAAAAGGCTGTAGAGCCTGTTAACGAAGTGGAGGAAAAGTCGCATCACCTGTTTGAGCGATAGCGAGTTTGATGCGACCCGGAACGAGTTTACAGGCTCTAAGCTTTGTAGCTTAGTTCTTGGAATCATATTTAAGCTAGCGCAACACGTTAAATTAAGATAAAGGATATTGAAATTAAAATTTTAATTTCAATATCCTTTATTTTTTTGTTCTAAAAGTGGACAAAGTATAATATTTATATTTATGAGAGAGGGGGCACGTACCATGATAATAGCTAATGAAAAAATAACAAAAATCAGTTGTTATAAGAATGTAGACAGGAGTACCAAAGACATCATTCAAAATGATATACTTCTATGTCTATCAACTGACATTAGAAATATCATTAAAAAGATACCCCAACATGTACTACAGCCGGTTGAGGAGATCCGGTTAAGAGTATATAAGCCTCTTATGCTGTATGATAACGCAATGGGATGGTTTGTTACTCCAGAAGGTAAATTTAGTGAAGATGAGTCTTTTGCATATATTGTTACGCAGGAAGATATAAATAAAACCTTGGAATTAATGAGTAATAACTCAATTTATGCTATTCAAGAAGAATTAAAAAATGGGTTTATTACAATTGCAGGAGGTCACAGGGTAGGAATTACCGGAAAAGTTATAACAAGCAACAATAAAATATCATTGATAAAAGATATATCCGGAATGAATATTCGCATTTCAAAGCAAATTATTGGTGCGGCAGACGATGTAATGAAGCATATAGTCAAAGGAAGCAATAGCGTTGAAAATACGTTAATTATCTCACCCCCTCAATGTGGAAAAACTACCATGTTAAGAGATATAGCCAGGCAGCTTAGTTATGGAATAAAAAGCCTCCATTTCCATGGAATAAAAGTAGGCATTGTAGATGAACGGTCTGAAATTGCCGGGTGTTATAAAGGGGTTCCACAGAATGATATAGGACCCAGGACCGATGTGTTGGATGCATGTCCGAAAGCATACGGGATGATTATGATGATACGGTCTATGTCTCCCACTGTTATTATAACTGATGAAATTGGGACGGAAGAAGATATAGTCGCTATGAGACAGGTTCTAAATGCAGGGGTGAAAATCATAACTTCCATTCATGGCTATAGCCGGCAGGATATCATAAAACGTCCTATCCTTGGAAGGCTGCTTGTTGAAAATATATTTGAAAAGATAATCGTATTGAGCAAGTCCAGAGGGACAGGGACCATTGAAGAAGTATTCGATGGGAGAGGTAGGGGATCGTATGATACTTAAAATTATCGGTTGTATTCTAATCATTGGATCTACAACCATTATGGGATATTCCCTGGCGAACAAGTATGCAAAAAGGCCTGAGGAATTAAGGGCACTCCAGGCAGCACTTCAGATGCTGGAGGCGGAGATAGTATTTTCTGTAAATCCTCTTCCGGATGCTTTTGAAAAAATATCCAGGTATGTACCTGAGAGCATTAAACAGATTTTTGAATATTCCTCACATTTATTAAAACAAAGGACCGGGATGACTGCCCGGGAAGCCTGGGCTCTATCCATCAATAAACTCAGCAGGGATATGCATTTGCAGAAGGAGGATAAAGAAATTCTTATTGCCTTTGGAAACTCCCTGGGGTGTTCTGACAGGGAAAATCAAATTAAGAACATCCACCTTGCCTGTTCTAAACTTTCAATGGAAGAGAAAAAGGCGGAGGTGTTGAAGGAGAAGAATGAGAGACTTTATAAAAATCTAGGATTATTAGGCGGATTATTAATTGCATTACTGTTAATATGAAAATAGTGGGGAGTGGACAGTGGGGAGTGGGGAGTAAAACCGAAACCACAGAAAAAGTCCGGTTTAGCAGGAAGAAGGGATGCGACTTGGGGACGGTTTGTCTGTCGAATGCGCTTTTCATGCGACTGAGGAACCGTCCCCATGTCGAAGCTGTGCCGAGCTTGCCCGGCGTGGCAGTTAGTATGAAAACAGTTCGGAGCTCGGAGTTTGCGGAATAAATATTTTCACTATTACGAAATGGAGGAATATTATATGGGAATTGATTTGATATTCAAAATTGCTGCAATAGGTATACTGGTCTCAGTACTTAATCAATTATTAATAAGATCAGGTCGGGAAGAACAGGCGATGCTTACAACTCTTGCGGGTTTAATCGTAGTTTTGTTAATGGTTATAAGAGAAATAAGCAATCTATTTGATACAGTAAAGACCATGTTCAGATTATAGTTTTCATTTCAGTTTTCTGTGAACTTTTAACTGTGAACCGTGAACTTAATTTATGAAGGTGAAATTATGGAAATATTACAGGTAGTAGGTTTGGGAATGGTGGCAGCAATTATTTCGATTGTCATCAAAGGTCAACGGCCGGAAATCTCCATGCAAATCAGTATAATAACCGGGGTTATTATTTTTATTCTGATTGCTGCAAATCTTTCTACAGTGTTAAAGCTGCTGGAAGGAATCGCGAATAAAGTAGATTTGGATTTAATCTACGTAACAGCAATCATAAAAGTTATTGGAATCGCATATATATCCCAATTTGGGGCAGAAGTTTGCAGGGATGCAGGGGAAGGAGCAATAGCATCCAAGATAGAGTTTGCGGGAAAAATATTGATTATTGTAGTAGCCGCTCCTATTATACTGGCACTGTTAAACTTGCTTGTTGAGATTTTACCATAAGGAGAAAAATATGAGAAAGATACTGCTTTTTATAATTTTATTATTAATACTTGCAACCACCACTGCTTTAGCAGACAATGAAACAAGAGATCTTATTGAGGAACAATATGAAGCAGCTGGTGTAGAAAAGATAAAGGATGTTGCTGATAAAGTAATTGACCCCCAGACAAGACAGGTCATTCCCGATTTTAATGTTGAAAAGATTACCAAGGATTTATCTGCGGGAAAACTTGAGTGGAATATGGATTCACTGTTTAAAAAGGTTCTGGGCCTTTTACTCAAAGAAATATACTTGAATGCAAAAATAATGCTTCAATTAATTGTCTTAGCGATTATTTGCGGCATACTAACCAACCTTCAAAGTTCTTTTGGAAAAGAAGGAGTGGGGGAAGTTGCATTTTTTGCCTGTTATATTTTTTTAGTGGGAGTTATGATAAAGAGTTTCACTTATGCAGTAAATTTAGGAAGGGATGTAATTGACAACATGGTAATGTTTATGCAATCCATGGTACCCACTTTAATGACCCTTTTAATATCTACGGGAAATATTACTTCTGCGTCCATTTTTCAGCCGGCCATATTATTCTCTGTGCAGATTATTGGAACAATCATAAAAAATTTTCTAATTCCCGTTTTGTTTTTTACCACAGCACTTTCGATGGTTAATAATATTTCAGATAAATTTCATGTTACAAAATTAATTGATTTTATGAAACAATTGGGGAAATGGTGCCTTGGGATATTGCTTACAGGCTTTATTGGAGTTATCACAGTTCAGGGATTGGCTTCTTCAGTAGTCGATGGAGTTGGCAGCAAAACAGCAAAGTTTGCCGTGGGGAACTTTATTCCGGTTGTAGGGGGGATTTTATCTGATGCTGTGGATACGGTAATTGGTTGTTCCTTGATTTTAAAAAACGCCATAGGAATTGCAGGGCTTATCATTATTGTTTTGATTTGCTTTATTCCAGTAGTAAAAATAATGGCTTTAATAACAATTTACCGCCTCACTGGAGCTATTATCGAGCCAGTCTCAGATAAAAGAATTGTTCAGTGTATAACCGATTTGGGAAATTCCCTTACTTTGATCTTTGCAATGGTGGTCTCGGTAGCAGTAATGTTTCTATTATCTATAACAATAGTAATTGGTGCAGGCAATATATCTGCGATGTTCAGGTAGGTGAAGAGGATGGACATAGTAAGAAACTGGGTTATAAATATTATAACTGTTATAATAGTGTCGTTCTTTGCAGAAATTCTTATGCCCAACGGTAATTTTAAAAAATATTCCAAGCTGGTAATAGGTTTGATAGTAATGGTCATGATCATAAAGCCGGTAGTACAAATATCAAACAGTGAATTGCTGCTTAATAAAATTACCCTGGAAATCAGTAACTATATTGACAAAGCAAGAATTGCAGAGCAAAGCAAAATAATGGAGGAAAAGCAGGCACAACAGATTATAAAAACATATCATGCTAACCTGACGGATCAGGTTAAACAAAGAGTTAAAGTAATGAGCGAAGCGTATGAGCCGGAAGTAAGAGTCAATGTAGATACTAATTTAAAAAGCAGCGGCTTTGGATCAATTAGGGAAATAGAGATCTCGTTGTTGCCCGATAGGGGTAACAAAGTAGTTGCGGCAATAGCACCTGTAAGACCTATGAAAGTTAATACTCGTTCTCAAAATATCAACCAACAGGAAACTTCTGCGAAACAGACTAATGCTTCACAGCAAGATATACTTACAAAAGAAGAAGAACAGTTGAGAATGAAAATAATAGATGGTTTGCAGGCTGTATATAATATACCCAGGGAAAATATAAAAATACACGTTAAGAAAAATGTACAGTGAGGAGGATTCGTATGGATTGGTTAAAAGATATTTCAAAAAAATATTTTACAAAAGAGCAGAATATTGTTAGCTTAACTGTAATATTAATTATTGGAATCATTATTGTAATAGCGAGTGGAAGCTTTTTTAAGGATAATAAGAAAAATACACCTGACTCTGTTCCGCTTACAGCAAACACAAACTTAACTAAAGCAAAAAATACTGAAGATACCTATGGAGATCAATTGGAAAATAAACTGGAGTCCATTCTTTCGCAGATTGAGGGGGTAGGAAAAGTATCTGTTATGATTACATTTTATTCAGGCTCCGAGATAGTGCCTGCAATAGACACACGGAATGGAGAAACTGTTACAGAAGAGAGTGACAACCAGGGGGGGAATCGAAAAATTACGGCAACTGAAAAAGAAAATAAAACACTTATTATTAATGAACAGGGGGGGCATCAAAAGCCTCTAATATTAAAAGAGTTACAACCAGCGGTAAAAGGGGTGATAGTTGCAGCAGAAGGGGCAGCGGATTTGAGGACAAAATCCAATATTTGTGAAGCAGTGAAAACTGCCTTGGGAATACCGGCACATAAGGTGCAGGTTTTTGTAAAATTAAAAAATTAGGGGGTAAATAAAATGTTGGTTATTAAAAAGAGACAGGTTGTTATTATAGCTTTGATAATTATGATACTGGTTGCAGGGTATTTAAACTGGTCCTATAAAAAGGACATGGAAAGTGTTCCTACCATAAGTCAGGACACCGAGGCATCATCCCAAAAAAACTTAGGGGAGGCAAAACTTGTAAATGGCAATTTGGAAGCAGAAAGTTCTTCTATGGAACAACAGGACCAAAAGGTAGTGGTTGATACGGGCAGCAGCAATAAATATTTCCTGGAAGCCAGAATGCAGAAGGAAAGCACAAGAAGCGAGGCTTTAGAACTGCTGCAATCCATCGTAAATGACCAAAATTCACCGAAGGAATCAAAAACAAAGGCACAAAATGAAGTGATCAAGATGGCTAAAGCGATGGAGACCGAGGCAATTATCGAAAATCTCATCAAGGCTAAAGGTTTTAAAGATACGGCTGTATTTATTAACGAAGGCAATGTAAACGTTGTTGTACAATCGGACGGGTTAATACCTTCCCAGGTAGCCCAGATCCAGGATATTGTTGTTACACAAACGGGGATAGCTGTTGAAAAAATAAAAATAGTAGAAGTGAAGTAAATAATATTCATTAACTAAAAAATATGCCCCAAAAATTATATATATTTGTAGATATTATATTTTTTTGGTATAATGGATAAGAGGCATTATTTTAGCATTAACACATGAGGAGGGAATAACGTGGAAGAGAATCAGATCATCACAAATGAGGAAATCGGTAATGTTAAGATCGCCGATGAAGTTGTCGCTATCATTGCAGGTTTAGCTGCGACGGACGTAAAAGGCGTAGCGGGAATGAGCAGTGGAATAGCCGGCGGCATCGCAGATATGCTGGGAAGAAAAAACCTTACTAAAGGAATTAAAGTAGATATTAAGGAGAAAGAAACTTTCATTGACCTGTACATAATTGTAGAATACGGATGCAGAATTCCTGAAGTTGCCTGGGAAATTCAAGAAAAGGTTAAGAAGACCGTAGAAACAATGACGGGATTAAAAGTTGGTAAAGTAAATATACATATTCAAGGTGTAAATACCGATAAAGAAACAAAAAAGGAAATACTCCCCAAAGAAGAAGAACAACAAAAATCAAAATAATTGCAAAAACCCTCAAATTAGAGGGTTTATTTTTATTTTAAAATAAATTATAATGGTAAATAAGCCAAATTAGATGGATAAGTTTTTCCAAATGGATTAAAATAGATTTTAGATACAATAACACATATAAATTACCTCAGCCTATAACATTTAAGGAGGATATATCATGAGCAGAAGGGCAGCAAGGGAAGAAGCTTTTAAATTACTTTACCAGATGGACATTCATAAGGAAGACAAAGATGAAGTTTTAGAAACCTTTTTTAAAGAGAATAATTTTGAAGATGGTGATAAAGCGTATATACAGGATGTTGTTACCGGAACCATGAAACACATTGATGAAATTAACAGTTTGATAGAGAAAAACACGATAGGATGGAAAATAAATCGAATATCCAAAGTAAATATGGCCATTTTACGTCTTGCTGTATTTGAAATGCTTAAGAGGGAGGATATTCCAATGAGTGTTTCCATCAATGAGGCGGTAGAACTGGCTAAAACTTATGATAATGTAGAGTCTGGTGCTTTTATAAACGGAGTATTAGGTTCCATAAGTAAACAACTGCAGGTCCGGAGTTAAAAACATGTTGCTTTCACTGGGTATAGATACAAGCTGTTATACTACTTCAATCGCTGTTGTAGATGAGAAAGAAAACTTAATAGCCAATTGCAGAAAGCTGTTATCCGTCAAATCCGGTGAAAAGGGTTTGCGTCAGTCGGATGCGCTATTTCAGCATGTAAAAAACCTACCTGAACTTATAGAAGAAATAAGGAAAAATGTTGATATTAGAAACGTAAATGTAATTTCGGTCAGCTCTAAGCCGAGACCGGTTAACGACTCATACATGCCTGTTTTTTTAAGTGGGATCGGTTTTGCAAAAGTGATCGCTGAGACTCTGCAGATACCCATAAAATATTATAGCCACCAGGAAGGACATATGATGGCAGGTATATGGTCAGCAGGAGTCAGGAGCCTGTTAAATCGTAATTTTCTCTCTTTTCATATATCGGGAGGGACTACAGAACTACTATATGTAAATAGAATAGAGAATGGATTTGACATTAAAATAATAGGGGGTACCAGAGATTTACATGCCGGGCAATTTATAGATAGAGTTGGTGTTTCATTAGGTCTGCCTTTTCCCTCCGGGCCATATCTGGAGAAAATGGCTTGTGAGGCAGAGAAAAAGGTTCGAATTCCCATATCAACACAAGATTTATGGATTAACTTTTCCGGACCTGAGACCCACGCCCAGCGTTTAATTTCTAAAGGGGAAAATCCCAATGAAATTGCCCTGGGAGTAATAAATTGTATTTCAGTCTCAATACAAAGAGTTCTTGAGAGTGCAGTGAACCAGACCGGAGTCAGGGATATATTAATGGTTGGGGGAGTATGTTCCAATAAGATTATGAAAGAATATTTAACCGGGAGTTTTTACGGAAAAGCAAATGTTTATTTTGCCCAGCCGGAATTTTCTACTGATAATGCAGTAGGCATAGCACTATTAGGACTGTATAATATGGTGGGAAGTGAGGTTTTTAAATAAATGAGTAAACATATTTTATCAGTAAGTGAAATCAATAGCTACATAAAAACACTAATGGACCACGACTTGGTGTTATATGGTGTATTGATACGGGGGGAAATATCCAATTTTAAACTGCATTATTCAGGCCATATATATTTAACTCTCAAAGATGAATACAGCCTCATCCGTGCGGTTATGTTTAAAAGTGCGAATTGCCGGCTAAAATTTAAGCCGGAAAATGGTATGAAAGTAATTGCTGAGGGAAGGATTACAGTATATGAAAGAGATGGCCAATACCAACTATATATAGAAGATATGCAGCCGGACGGTGTTGGCGCTTTACATATTGCTTTTGAACAACTGAAAGCCAAGCTGCAGCGTGAAGGCTTGTTTGATAAAGAAAGGAAAAAGCCGCTGCCATTATACCCTCAAAAAATTGGAGTGGTAACATCACCAACAGGAGCTGCAATAAGGGACATATTAAATATATTAAAGCGCCGTTTTCCTTGTGCTCAAGTATTTATTTACCCTGTGCTGGTGCAAGGGGAACAGGCTTGTTATCAAATTGTGGAGGGCATTAACTACTTTAATCAATCTAAAACAGTAGATGTGATCATTATAGGAAGAGGTGGAGGGTCTATAGAGGAATTGTGGGCTTTTAACGAGGAAATAGTTGCCAGGAGTATTGTGATGTCTGCTATTCCTATCGTATCTGCTGTAGGCCATGAGACTGATTTTACCATTTCTGACTTTGTTTCTGACCTAAGAGCACCAACGCCTTCAGCAGCTGCAGAAATTGTAGTTCCTTCCCGGTATGAATTAAAGGATAAAATAAATAATCTTCAGACAAGATTATTTTATTCCTTTAATAAAGGGATAGAAAGCAAAAGGCTAAAATTAAAAAATTTAATCCAGTCCCCTTCTTTTCGAAATCCATTGGATAAGATTTATGAAAATAGACTTTTGTTAGATACAGTTAGTAAAAATTTGATAAAAAATATCCAATTAAAAACTAAAATAAGGAGGGAGCTTTTAAAATCAATATGCGGCAAACTGGATGCTTTGAGTCCTCTGGCTGTATTGTCAAGAGGCTATGCAATTGCCAAAGGGAAGGATAATAAAATACTGAGGTCCGTTGATAGTGTGACACCGGGAGAAAACATAGAACTTCAGTTATCTGATGGAAGTATATATTGTAAGGTGGAGAGCTTGGTAAAGGAGGAATAAAGGTGGAATTCTCAATGAATTTTGAAGAGTCATTAAAAAAATTGGAGGATATTGTACGGCAACTGGAAGAAGGCGAATTGACACTTGAACAGTCATTAGATTTTTTTCAGCAAGGAATAATGTTATCTAAAATTTGTTCAAAGATGTTAGATGAAGCAGAACAAAAGGTTAATATCTTGATAAGGGATAAAAACGGGGGAATATCGGAGCAGCCTTTTCAAAGTAACCAGGAGGAAGCAGCAGATGGATTTTAAACAAAAGTTGATGGATAAAATAAATTTGGTGGATAAATATCTGGAAATATATTTACCGGAAAGAGAAAATTATCAAAAAAATATTTACCATGCTATGAAATACAGTATATTTGCCGGGGGAAAAAGATTGCGTCCGGTGATCACCCTTGCTTGCTGTGAAATTGTTGGAGGAAACGAGATACTGGCTATTCCTTTTGGATGTGCAATAGAAATGATTCATACCTATTCACTTATACACGACGATTTACCGGCGATGGATAATGATGATTACAGAAGGGGTAAGTTGACAAATCATAAAGTATTTGGTGAGGCAATTGCTATATTGGCTGGAGATGCCCTTTTGAATAAAGCTTTTGAAATAATGACTGAGGAATCATTGAAAAACAATATTGATTTAAGAAGAGCAATGCATGCAATGTCTGTTATAGCAAAGGCAAGTGGCAGTGAAGGAATGATTGGTGGGCAAGTGGTTGACTTGGAAGCGGAGAATAAAACAATTGACCGGCAGCATCTGGAATATATGCATCTGCACAAAACCGGAGCATTAATTATGGCAGCAGCAGAAGCAGGTGCTATTATCGGTGGTGCGGCGGAAGATGAATTACAGGCATTGAAAACATATAGCAAGAATATTGGATTAGCTTTTCAGATTAAAGATGACATATTGGATATAGAAGGGGTGCAGGAAAAATTAGGAAAGCCCACAGGTAGTGATATAAATAATAACAAGTCAACGTTTATAACGTTAATGGGAATGGACAAGTCTAAAACTTTGGTAGAGAGCCTGACTCAAGAGGCGATTGAACAGTTAAAGATATTTGATGATCGAGCATGTTTTTTAACACAACTTGCTCAGTACCTGGTAAATAGAGAAACATAGTATGAAAATAGTGGGGAGTGGGGAGTAAAATCGAAACCACAGAAAAAGTCCGGTTTAGCAGGAAGAAGGGATGCGACTTGGGGACGGTTCGTCTGTCGAATGCGCTTTTCATACGACTGAGGAACCGTCCCCATGTCAAAGCCCTGAGCATTATTTGTGCCGAGCTTGCCCGGCGTGGGCGTTAATATGAAACGAGGGGGGATAATGGTGGACAACATCAAGTTCTTGTTTTTTAATAATGATATTATTACGACATCGGTAATAGCATGGTTTATCGCTCAATTTCTAAAAGTTGTTTTTGTATTGATTGGACAAAAGAAAATTGATTTTTCAAGATTTATAGGTGCAGGTGGGATGCCCAGTTCCCATTCAGCCTTTGTAGTCTCCCTTGCAACATCTGTGGGGAAAAAAGTCGGGCTGGATTCGGTAGAATTTGCAATTACTTTTGCTATGGCAATGGTAGTGATGTATGATGCTTCCGGAGTACGTAGAGCAGCAGGCCAGCAGGCACGTATTTTAAATAAGCTTGTCCAACAATGGGGAAAACATGACCCTCATTTTGTTGAAGATAAATTAAAGGAATTACTTGGACATACACCCTTTGAAGTATTGGTTGGTGCTTTGTTAGGAATGGCGATAGCATTAGCGAGATAAATATGAATTGAAAATTGAGAATTGAAAATTGGCAATTAAAAATACAGATAAAGACAAAGGCAAAGATAAAAAATAAAGAGAATTAAAGTATTAATTTATATAACAGAGAATAAAGCATTTATAATGTAATATTTATTTTCAATTCTCAATTCTCATTTCTTAATTTATACCGTTTTGCTTTACAATATTTTATATTTATGTTATGATATGTGTCTTGAAAGAAATACGGTGGTGCAGTATTCTAGTCAGATCTACTGGTTCCTAAGACGGGCCTAAAAATCCGTTAAAGGGCACATCGATGAAGTTCCTTGTGTTAGCTTTCGACGCCCAGTCGGGGGTTAGTGCTGGGAGTTAAGGTTGAGGGGCGATCTGCAATGGCATGCGGGCGTTGACCCCTCTTCCGTGGAGACCTATGATCGTGGTTTGCTTCAGAGTATTGCTTAACATACCGGAGAAAGTACGACTTAGGATTAAACCTGTTATGCGGTACTTTTTGCGTGCTGTGAACAGAGTAGCCTGCCTTGAGTGAATATGGTGGATAATGGATCACACATGCCTGTATTGGCCAATACAGATATGTTATTGCTGTTTGAAACCATATTTGCAAAAGAGGCTAAGAACCAGTGTGACTGTTGAGGAAAACTCCTAGACTGTTCGGATAGAGGTGCATAGGGGATTGCAGTGTGGACTGAGTGGTAATCTAGTCCTACCCATGGTAACAGGGTAGAGAAGGATTTAAAGGGAAACCACTGATTTGGCGACATTTCAGTATCCTTCTGGGAAAGCCTACTAGACCTAAGCCGCAAAATTTACTCTATGCATTACCACCGGATAATAATGACATTAACAGCTGTTTTCATCTAATACCGGGAGGATAATCTTTTGCATCAACAGCATACAGAAAAAAAAATCAACAAGCCAAATAAAATAAAAATCAGAAATACAAATGCAGGGAATAAAAAAGTTAACTATAGATGGGCTGCTATTATTGTAATATGGACGTTTATTTTTTCAATCACACTAAGTTTTATTTCATCCAGTCTGATGAATAACGTCAGTATAGGGATAGCATTTATAATATTGATAATAATAATATTTTTAGGAATTTTATTTGATATTATAGGCATTGCTGTTACTGCTGCAAGTGAAACTCCCTTTCATTCTATGGCTTCAAGAAGGATAGGGGGTGCAAAGCAGGCTGTAAAGCTTATCAGAAATGCGGAAAAAGTATCTAATTTTTGCAATGATGTTGTAGGGGACATTGCCGGGATTATAAGTGGTGCAACGAGTGCCACGATTGTTGCCCAGTTAACAGAGCGATACAGTGCTTTAAATACGGTTTTTATTGGATTGATTTTAACGGGGAGTGTAGCGGCTTTAACAGTCGGAGGAAAGGCAATTGGAAAATCTATTGCCATTTCAAAAAGCAATTACATCGTTTATAAAGTGGGTGTTATAATCTACTATTTGAGCGGGGCACTAGGCAATAAAAAGCGTTGAACTATTTCTACACAAGAAAAGAGTTGGGATGATGGGGAAAATTCTAGATACGATAAATCAACCAAAAGATTTAAAAAAACTTAACTATGAACAGTTGAACTTGTTAACGGATGAAATAAGAAAATTTTTAATTGATACTGTTTCTAAAACGGGTGGTCACCTTGCTTCTAACTTAGGGGTTATTGAATTGACCATTGCACTTCATAAAGTGTTTTCTACTCCTGAAGATAAGATCGTATGGGATGTTGGGCATCAAACGTATATTCATAAAATACTGACAGGCAGAAAAGAACAATTTGCGACATTAAGAAAATTAGGTGGTTTAAGCGGATTCCCAAAAGTGAATGAAAGTGAACACGATATATTTAATACAGGACATAGCAGCACTTCTATTTCTGCTGCTTTAGGCATGGCTAAGGCAAGGGACTTAAAAAATGAAAAATATTCTGTAGTAGCAGTTATCGGTGATGGAGCACTTACAGGAGGGATGGCGTTTGAGGCATTAAATGATGCCGGGAGGAGTAATAATAATTTAATTGTTATACTTAATGATAATGAAATGTCTATTACAAAGAATGTAGGAGGTTTATCAACCTATCTTAACAGAATAAGAACAGAACCTGTCTATTTTAAAGTGAAAGAGGATATTGATTTTATATTAAATAAAATACCTGCCATAGGGAAAAGTATGGCGAGGACGGTGCAAAGAGCTAAAGGAAGTATAAAGTATATGATCATGCCTGGTATGCTCTTTGAAGAATTAGGGTTTACATATATTGGCCCTATCGATGGGCATAATATTACTAATCTTGTAAGAGTTTTTAACCGAGCAAAAAAGATGAAGGGGCCCATCCTGATCCATGTTTATACAACGAAAGGGAAAGGCTATTCTTTCGCTGAAGAAGAACCGGACATATTTCATGGAATATCTGCATTTAATATAGAAACCGGAAAACCGATAAGTGCTAAGACAGAACCGGATTATTCAGCAGTATTTGGTGAAACAATAACGGATATTGCAGCCCGGGATGAAAGTGTAGTTGCCATTACTGCTGCTATGCCTATCGGGACGGGTTTGGGAAAGTTTGCTGAGAAGTTTCCAAACAGGCTCTTTGATGTTGGAATAGCGGAGCAGCATGCTGTAACCTTTGCTGCAGGACTAGCGGCATCAGGCTTAAAGCCGGTTGTGGCTATTTATTCATCTTTTCTCCAAAGAGCTTATGACCAGATACTTCATGACGTTGCACTGCAAAATCTTCACGTGGTCTTTGCAATCGATAGGGCTGGAATTGTAGGACAGGACGGTGAAACCCACCAGGGTATATACGATTTGTCCTATTTAAGTCATATTCCTAATTTGGTAATCCTTGCCCCTTCATGTTATAAAGAATTGCAGCAAATGTTGCTCTATGCCGTATCCTCTCACCATGGACCTATTGCAATCAGGTATCCCAGGGGAAGAGAAGATTATCCGATACCATTTAAGCAGGAACAGATACTTCCTGGAAAAGGTGAACTTTTGCTGGAAGGCAGGGATATTTCTATTATTGCCATTGGTAAGATGGTGGAGGTTGCTTTAAAAGCTGCAGAAAAGATGGCAAAAATAGGAATAAATGCGGAAGTAGTAAATGCCAGAAGTGTTAAGCCGCTGGATAGTAATCTGATTTTGCATTCTGCAGCCAAAACCGGAAAAATAATAACATTAGAGGATAATGCGGTGATAGGTGGAATGGGAAGTGCTGTTCTGGCGTTATTAAATGACAGCGGTTATAATAATATCAAAGTGAAAATAAAAGGATTTCCCGATCAGTTTATACCTCATGGGTCGGTAGAGGAACTGTTTAAATTATATGGATTGGACTCGGACAGCATTGTTAACGAGGTTACTAAGCTACTATAAATGATGAAAATATGCTCAATTTATTTTAAATTATCACTTATTATGGGGGAGTTGTAGCTCTTGGCTGGAAAACAACGGATAGATGTTTTGCTTGTAGAAAAAGGACTTGTGGAAAGCCGTGAAAAAGCGAAAAGTATTATAATGTCGGGGCAGGTATATGTGGATAACCAAAAAGTGGACAAGCCCGGGACAAAAGTAGACACCGGTTCGACGATAGAAGCACGGGGGGCTGTTCTTCGCTATGTGAGCCGTGGGGGATTAAAACTTGAAAAGGCACTGCAGCAGTTTGATATCGATTTGAATGGTAAAATTGCTATGGATATTGGAGCCTCTACAGGGGGATTTACTGATTGCATGTTGCAAAATGGTGCCAAAAAAGTATATGCAGTGGATGTAGGATATGGCCAGCTAGCTTGGCAGCTTAGGCAAGATAATCGTGTTGTTAATATGGAAAGGACGAATATAAGGTATGTGGAGTCTTCTCAAATAGAAGATGAGATTGATTTTGCATCGATTGATGTTTCGTTTATTTCATTAAAACTTGTACTTCCGGTTGCAAAAAACTTATTAAAATATGGAGGAGAAATTGTCTGTCTAATTAAACCGCAGTTCGAGGCTGGAAGAGATAAAGTAGGAAAAAAGGGCGTGGTACGGGACCAGGAAGTCCATTTTGAAGTTATTAAAAATATAATATCCTTTGCCCGGTCAATAGAATTGTCGGTATTTGGATTGAACTTTTCTCCCATCAGAGGTCCTGAAGGGAATATAGAATATCTCTTGTATGTAAAAAAATTACAATATCCTCAACAAGACGAGTTTCATGATAAAACAATATATGAAATCGTTAAGCAATCCCATGAAATTTTAGAATAACTTCTATTGTTTTATAAGTTTTTCTTATATATAATGATATTGAATAAAAAACCCAAATTGGATGTGGACGAATGAAAAGAATTTCGGTAATTCCTAATATAGATAAAGATAAGGAACTGCAAAATACAAAAAAAGTAATTGAACTGATAGAAAAATTTAATAAAGAAGTATTGGTTAGTGAACAAATTGCAAAAGCTCTCAAGCTGGATAAAATAGGGTGTAAACAAACCGAGTTGTATTCTAATACAGATTTGGTTATTGTATTGGGAGGTGACGGGACTCTTTTAAATGGGGCACGTCATACAGCACCCTTTGGAATTCCGATATTAGGCATTAATCTTGGCCATTTAGGTTTTCTGGTAGAATTGGAAAAAAACAATCTGGAACAATTTTTTAAGAAATTATTTGCCGGTGAATATACAATAGATCATAGAATGATGATCGAGGGAACTTTATTTAGAGGTGGAATGGCCTTAGATACTTTCATTGCCCTAAATGATATAGGGATTACAAGGGGGTCTTTTTCAAGAATTATCAATTTAAAAATATTTGTTAATGAGCAGTTTGTTGACTTCTTTCCCGCCGACGGCATTGTAGTATCTACTCCGACCGGTTCAACTGCATACTCTCTTTCAGCGGGAGGACCTATAGTAGATCCGAATATGAATATGATTATGGTAACTCCTATCTGTCCCCATACCTTGCATTCCCGTTCCATTATTGTTCCTGATGATAAGATCATCAATGTGCATGTAGAAGACGCTTACCATCATGATGCTATGATTACTGTAGATGGCCAGCAGGGTTATAAATTGCAGCCGAAGGATATAATTACTATTAAAAAATCTACTTATGTTACACGGCTGGTCAGGATTAGCAATAGAAGCTTTTATGATGTACTAAGGAGAAAATTGACAGAAAGGGGAATTAAAAACCTATAGCATGAAGTATGACAGGCATTCAAAAATTCTTGAGCTTATTGAAAGCAATGTTATTGAAACACAGGAAGAACTGGCAGAAAAACTTAAGAGCAGCGGGTTCGATGTTACCCAAGCTACTGTTTCGAGGGATATTAAGGAACTTCGTCTTATTAAGGTGTTAGCGGAAAACGGTAAATATAAATATGCTGCGATTAATACTCCCGATGCCAATATTACAGGAAGGTTAAGAACTATTTTTGCTGAATCGGTTACAAATATTGATTTTGCTATGAATATTATTGTAATCAAAACGTTGTCCGGTATGGCCCAGGCGGCAGCTGCAGCAATTGATGCAATGAATTGGCCGGAGATAGTAGGCTCAATTGCCGGTGACGATACAATCATGGTAATTACCAGGAGTGAAAAAAATTCCCGAGAATTGGCGGAGAAGTTTAGGAAAATGATCAAATAACATACTCTAAGCCTTGTAGCTTCGTTTTTGGAATCATATTTAAGCTTGTGCGACGAGTCAAAATAACCAAATTGTGAGGGAGGGAATTGACCATGCTTTCCCAACTATATATTGAAAACGTTGCAATTATAGATAAGATGAATGTCAGCTTTGAAGAAGGTTTAAATGTTCTGACCGGGGAAACCGGAGCGGGAAAATCCATTATTATCGATTCCATCAATATGGTTTTAGGTGAAAGGACCTCCCGGGATTTAATCCGTTCTGGAGAGGAAAAAGCTGTTGTTGAAGCGTTATTTTATATTCACTCGGAAACGATTAGCGATATGTTAGGACAACTGGGAATAGAGCTGGAAGAAGATAACGCTTTATTGATATCAAGGGAAATAACGTCAGGTGGAAAAAATGTTTGCAGAATAAATGGACGTATTGTTACTTCCTCTATGCTCAAAGATATCGGAAAATATATCGTTAATATCCATGGACAGCATGATAATCAGGCTCTCCTTCAATGGGACAAGCATATTGATTTTTTAGATAGATATGGTGGAAGCGAATTACTAAAAGTAAAAGCTGACTACCAGCAAGTATATGAAGAAGTTAGTAATATAAAATCTGAAATTCGGAGAATCAGTGGTGACGAAAGAGAGAGGGAAAGAAAAATTGACTTGCTTCAATTCCAGTTGGAGGAAATTGAGAAAGCAAAACTTAAAAGAGGGGAAGAGGAGGAACTTACAAGTCAAAAGCTTCTTTTAAGTAATGCTGAAAAGCTTATGAACTCTGTATCCAATGTATATACTATTTTATATACAGGAAATTCGAAAGGCAATTCTGTACATGATAGTATAGCGGAAGCATTAAAAAATCTTGGAGAAGTAGAAAGATTTGATTCGAAGCTCAGCCAATATTATAAAAATCTTGAAGAAATCAGTTATCAATTAGATGAATTGGTACATGATATCCGGGATTACCGGGATAATTTAGAATTTGACCCCGCAATGCTTGAGACGATAGAACAGAGGTTGGATTTGATTTTTAAGCTTAAGCGAAAATATGGTTCATCGGTAGAAGAGATTTTAGACTATCAATGTAGAATACGACGGGAGCTTGAAGAGATTTTTAGTAGTGAAGAAAGACTTGTCCGGCTTAATTCCAGATTATCGGAGAGTGTTAAAAAGTTGGAACGCCTCGCAGATGAATTATCCTACCATAGGGTTAATGTTGCAAGAAGCTTAGAACAGAAAATAATGAAAGAGCTTCATGATCTAGACATGAATAAGACCCAATTTAAGGTAAAGGTAGAAAAACTGTATGATAGATCCGGAAATTATGAATTTTCACAACAAGGATATGACAGGGTTGAATTTTTAATATCAACAAATCCCGGAGAGCCGTTAAAACCACTGGTTAAAATTGCCTCCGGTGGAGAAATGTCAAGAATCATGCTTGCAATAAAAACTATACTTGCTGATACTGATGAAGTAAATACTTTGGTTTTTGATGAAATTGATATAGGCGTAAGTGGACGTGCAGCACAAAAGATTGCTGAAAAACTTTCTTTAGTTGCGAAAAAAAAACAGATATTATGTATAACTCACCTTCCGCAAATAGCAAGTATGGCTGACCATCATTATCTTATTGAAAAAAGCGTATCCGGTGATAAATCTGCTACTACTGTTCAAAAGCTGACTTTGCAAAACCGGAGAAAGGAATTGGCTAGAATTATAGGAGGGGCGGTAATTACTGATTTAACGTTAAAGCATGCTGAAGAAATGATAAATATTGCCAGACAAATTAAGAGTGCCCAAAAACTTCCCACATAAGTTGACATTAAGTAAGGTACAATAATTAATGAAAACTTATATGGAGGTGAAGTTATAAATGCAGTGTAAAGATTGCAAAAACTTCAAACCAGATATAAACTTGGAAGCAAGCCAAGAATTATCTTTTGATAAAAACTGTATTTCCGGGAAGTGCGGTATAACCAGCTCAACCTGTGCAAGTAATAGTAAATGCAGTTGTAACGGTTTTACCGAGAAATGTAGATAACCTTTATAAAGAACTGATCTAAAAACTGATTTTAGATCAGTTTTTTGTTTACCAAAAAAAAGATGAGGAAATATCATTGTTTTTTTGGTATAATTTGAGGTGGTAGATTGAAAGGGGTGACTTAGTTGGAACAAATTGGAGTAGTTAATAAAGTTTATAACAATATTGCCCAGGTTCAAATCAAGCGAACTACAGCTTGTGGAGGAAAATGTGGAGAGTGCGGCGGATGTGAAGTAACATCTCAAAAGGTTGAGGCGTTAAATACGGTAGGTGCAAAAGTAGGACAGGTTGTGCAGATGGAAATGAACGATACGCAAATACTATTTGCTGCTTTTTTGGTATATATTATACCATTGGTAATGCTATTTATAGGATATTTAGCGGGTTATTCAGTTTTTTCCAGTGAGTTTGCTGCAGGTGTAAGCGGAGTATTACTTTTAATTATTTCCTTTTTGGTTTTAAGGAAAATGGATAAAAAGCTTGCCCGCTCAGGAAAATATCAGATTAAAATAACAAAAATATTATCTTGATTATAAGTCTTTTATGATATAATAACTTATGCAAAAATTATGTATATAGGAGGATACTGACAGTGGTCAGATCAATGAAAGAGATTATAGATTTTTCTAAAAATCTTGGAAAAAAGAAAATAGCTGTGGCAGTAGCGCAAGATGAAGATGTACTTCAATCTATTCATCAGGCTTATAATTTAGGATTAATTGATGTCAGTCTCGTTGGAGACAAGGAAAAAATTTTTCAGATAGCCGATAAATTGAATATCGATGTTTCGCGATATGATATAGTAAAGGAACTCGACAAGGTGAAAGCTGCCAGGATTGCGGTAGATATGGTAAGCAGCGGCCGGGCGGATGTCCTTATGAAGGGAATGATTAATACCGCTGATTTGTTAAAGGTTGTTTTAGATAAAGATATTGGCCTTCGGACGAATAGAGTATTAAGCCATATAGCCGTTATTGAAATTGAGAATTATCATAAACTCTTATTTGTAACCGATGGAGGTATGAATATTGCTCCGGATCTAAAACAAAAAGCAGATATCATTCAAAATGCAGTGAACGTAGCTAATAGCTTAGGCATTGAGAAGCCTAAGGTTGCTGTTCTTGCCTCTGTAGAAATGATTAATCCTGCAATGCAATGTACACTGGATGCGGCAGCATTATCAAAGATGGCTGATAGGGGACAGATTAAAAACTGTATTATTGACGGTCCACTTGCCATGGATAATGCAATTAACCTGGATGCTGCAAAACATAAAGGCATTGAAAGCGAAGTTGCCGGAGATGCTGATATTCTTTTAGTTCCGGATATTGAAGCAGGAAATATCCTGCTTAAATCCCTAGTTTTTTTGGGTAAAGGAACACCTTGCGGCATCATTGCCGGTTCAAAAGCACCTATTGTTGTAACCTCCAGGGCCGATGACTATAAGGCTAAGCTTTACTCCATTGCTTTAGCTTCTATCGCATGTGTAAATAAAAATTAAGTTGGGAGGAAAATTATGCAGAAAATTTATAAAATTCTTACTATCAACCCCGGGTCCACCTCCACAAAAGTAGCGTTTTTTCAAGGCCTTGAATGTATTTCATCCAGGACATTGCAGCATAGTTCCGGTGAATTGGAACAGTACAGCTCAATTATGGACCAGTACTTTTTAAGAAAACAAGCCATTATGGAATATTTATCGGAGCAAAATATAGACTACAAGCTATTAGATGCTGTAGTAGGGAGAGGAGGATTGCTCAAGCCTCTAAAGGGTGGAACCTATCATGTGAATCATGCTATGCTGGAAGACTTAAAAAATGCCCGGTACGGACAGCATGCGAGTAATCTGGGGGCGGTAATAGCTTATGAAATTGCTTCTCTGGCGAATATACCTTGTTTTATAGTTAACCCGGTAGTAGTAGATGAATTTGAGCCTCTTGCAAGGTATTCGGGATTGCCTGATATACCTAGGAAAAGCGCTTTCCATGCATTGAATCAGAAAGCGGTAGCAATGAGGGCTGCAAAAGAGACGGGCAAAAGGTATGACGAAGTTAACCTGATTGTTGCTCATCTGGGCGGGGGTATCTCGGTTGCAGCTCATTGTAAGGGAAAGGTAATAGATGTAAACAATGGTCTGGAAGAAGGTCCTTTCTCGCCTGAGAGAAGTGGAAGTCTCCCGGTAATTCAGTTGGTGGATATGTGTTTTTCAGGGCAATATTCAAAAGACGAGATTAAGAAGAAATTGGTTGGCAAGGGTGGTTTAGCCGCATATCTGGGAACTTCTGACGGTAAGGAAATAGAGCAGAGAATTGACAGGGGAGATGAACAGGCAAGACTTGCTTTAGAAGCAATGGCATATCAGATTGCAAAGGAGATAGCATCTTGCAGTGCAGTTTTATATGGTAATGTAGATAATATTATCATAACAGGTGGCCTGGCCCGAGACCAACGACTTGTGACATGGATTACCGAGCGGGTAAAATTTATCGCACCTGTTAAGGTATATCCGGGTGAAAATGAAATGTCTGCAATGGCAGAGGGGGCTTACAGAGTTTTAACTGGAGAGGAAAAGGCACTTCATTATGAATAACTCGAGAATTAATATTTTTACCGGACACTTTGGAAGTGGAAAAACAGAAATTGCAATAAACTTTGCAATTTATTGCAAAAAGTATTATAATAAAGTGGCAATTGTTGATCTGGATATCGTAAATCCCTACTTCAGGACGAAAGATGTTTCGCCGGTGTTGGAAAGTCAGGATATAAAGGTTGTAGCACCTTTGTTTGCAAATACAAATGTAGATATTCCTGCTTTACCGGCAGAAATTATATCACTGTTTCAGGATAAGGAATACAGGGTAATTTTCGATGTAGGCGGGGACGATAGTGGTGCAACTGCACTGGGAAGATACTACCGATATTTTTCCAATGAGCCCTATGATATGTTTTTTGTAATAAATACTAAAAGGCCATTGACTGATAATGAAGATAGTATAATTGATATGCTGCGCCAAATAGAGCAAAGCTCACGCTTAACTGTAACAGGTCTTATTAATAATACAAACCTGTCCTATATTTCAACACTGAAAGAATTACTGGAAGGACAGGAGATTATAGAAAATATTTCCAGGGAAATAATGGTGCCTATTCGCTATATTACCGGGGAAAATAAAATACTTTCACAGTTACCTGACTATTTGAAAGATAAAGCGTTCCCAATTAGCTTATATTTACAGATACCGTGGGAGCAATATTGAATTGAGAAAGGGCGTATATTTTTTAGTTGAAGAATATTATGGAATAATATTTTCAACTAAATTAAATGCACCCATTGAGAAGGGAGAATGGGGGTGACAAGATGGCAAGAGTGATTTTTAATGAAGACAGATGTAAAGGTTGTGAATTGTGTACTACAGTATGTCCTAAAAAGATTGTGGTGATGGCAACTGATAGAATTAATGTAAAGGGATTTCATCCTGCTCAGGTAATTGAACAGGATAAATGCATTGGATGTGCTTTTTGCGCTACAATGTGTCCTGATGTTGTAATAGAAATAGAGAAGTAAGGGGGCAAAGTGATGTCAGATAAAGTATTAATGAAAGGTAATGAAGCTATCGCAGAAGCAGCTATTCAAGCTGGTTGCAGATATTTCTTCGGGTATCCAATTACCCCTCAAAACGAGATTCCCGCATATATGTCAAAAAGAATGCCTAAGGTTGGCGGAGTGTATTTGCAAGCAGAGAGCGAAGTAGCAGCTATCAATATGGTATATGGAGCTGCCGGAGCCGGAGCAAGGGTTATGACCTCTTCTTCCAGCCCCGGTATAAGTTTGAAGCAGGAAGGGATTTCCTACATTGCGGGAAGTGACCTCCCCTGCGTTATCGTTAATATTGTTAGAGGAGGTCCGGGGCTGGGCGGAATTCAACCTGCCCAATCCGATTATTTCCAGGCTGTCAAAGGTGGTGCGCATGGAGATTATTATCTGGTTGTGCTGGCACCTAGCTCTATCCAGGAAGCTGTCGACTTAACGATGGAAGCTTTCGATATTGCAGATATGTACAGGACTCCTGTTATGGTAATAGGAGACGGCATGCTTGGACAAATGATGGAACCTGTCCAGTTTAAAGATTATAAAGGAAGGAATCTACCTCCAAAAGACTGGGCAACCACTGGAACAAAAGAAGAAAGAAGAAAAAATGTTATCAATTCTTTATACATTGACCCTCAGGAATTAGAAATTATGAATCTAAAGAGGTTCGAACGCTATAAACAGATTCAGTTAAATGAAGTAAAATATGAAATGGTTGACTGCGAAGATGCAGATGTTGTCCTGGTTGCTTACGGTACTACAGCAAGAGTAGCAAAGTCTGCTATGAAGAGTGCACGAGCTGAAGGGTTTAAAGTAGGTCTTATTCGTCCTATTACTCTCTGGCCGTTTCCGGTGGAAGCATTCCAAAAGGCTGCGCAGACAGCCAAGGCCTTTTTAACCGTAGAGATGAGTATGGGACAGATGGTAGAAGACGTAAGACTTGCAGTGAATGGTGCAAAGCCTGTATATTTCTACGGCAGGACAGGTGGAATGGTTCCTACACCTGCCGCAATTATTGAAGAAATAAAAAAAATATCCGGGGGTGAAAAATAATGAAAAAAGTATTTGAAAAGCCTAAAGCTATGTGTGATGTTCCTTTCCACTACTGCCCCGGATGTACCCATGGGATTATTCATCGTTTGGTAGCTGAAGTGCTTGATGAGTTAGGTGTTCAGGGCAGGACAATTGGAGTTGCATCAGTAGGATGTTCCGTTTTCAGTTATAATTATTTTGATTGCGACATGCAGCAGGCTGCACACGGAAGGGCTCCTGCAGTCGCAACTGGAATTAAAAGAGTTCATCCTGACAGTGTTGTATTTACTTATCAGGGAGACGGAGACCTGGCTGCAATCGGTACAGCGGAGATGGTACACGCTGCTGCTCGGGGGGAAAAGATTACAATTATCTTTGTGAATAATGCTATTTATGGAATGACTGGGGGGCAAATGGCACCTACTACTCTTGTTGGACAAGTTACCCAGACCTCTCCCTACGGCAGAAACGCTGAAATTCAAGGGTATCCTATAAAAGTATCTGAAATGCTGTCTACTCTTGAAGGTGCTGCTTATATCTCAAGAGTTTCAGTGGATAATGTAAAGAATATTAACGCTGCTAAAAAAGCGATTAAAAAGGCATTCGAAACACAAATAGAAGGAAAAGGATTTTCTTTGGTTGAGGTTTTATCCACATGTCCAACCAACTGGGGACTATCACCCGTCGAATCATTGGATTGGTTAAGGGCAAATATGATGCCTTATTATCCTTTGGGAGTTTATAAAGAAAAATAATACAGGGAGGCATGAAAAAATGAATAATTCTCAAGAAATAATACTGGCCGGCTTCGGTGGACAAGGCATAATGTTTGCCGGAAAGCTTATTGCGTCTGCGGGTATGTTAGCGGGTAAAGAGGTTTCATGGCTCCCATCCTATGGACCGGAGATGAGAGGCGGAACAGCAAACTGTCATGTAATCGTATCAGACCAGCAGGTTGGCTCGCCAATTATTAACAACCCAACCACATTAATTGTCATGAACAGGCCTTCACTAGATAAATTTGAGAACACCGTAACTTCAGGCGGTATAATCATTATTGACAGTTCATTGGTAAATCGAAGCATTGCCCGTACAGATGTAAAAGGAATAGAAGTCCCTGCTACTCAAATGGCAGTAGATATGGGAGAAGGAAAACTGGCAAATATGGTTTTAGTAGGTAAATTCATAAAAGAAACCGGAATAATATCCATGGATATTTTGAAAGAAGCTTTGAAAAAAGTTGTTTCTGCAAGAAAACAAGAACTTCTGGATATAAATATAAAGGCATTGGAATTAGGGTATAATTACTAATGTTTAAATAATGGATAGTGGGGCGTGAAAAGTGGGGAGCAATATCTCCCGCAAAGCTTTCTACTATCCATTATTTTTATTATTATCTATATAGTTCACAGTTAACAGTTCTCAGTTCACAGTAGTAAACGATTTAATAGCTTTTACTGTGAACCGTGAACTGTGAACCGTGAACCGTGAACTTATTTACTTTATCTGCCATGTGAAATCATTATCAGTAAATATATATAAACATGTTAGAGTTTTATTTTTGACCAATGCGGTGATTAAATGAAGATGAACTAACACAACGTGTTAAATTACTTCTATAGGAGGCATATTCGTAAAATGTTAACCCGTCAGGATTTGGTTAAAACGCTTAATAGGATTGATGGAAAAGGCTACGGCGCTTATAAGGATTTAGCAGGAGAATATAAATTTGACAACTTTATTCTGTTTATCGACCATGTGCAAAGCGACCCTTTTGCACCCCCTTCAAGAATTAGAATCCGTGTTGATATGGGTGTGGCACAAATACCGAAAGAACTATTTGGAACCAAAATTCGTAAAATTGGCTTGGAGGATTATTTTACAAGAGAAATTACTTCTGCAATACGTAAAATATCATCCGGAATAACGGGGACAGGAAAAAGCGGGCTCATTGCGATCATGCAGTGCGGCCAGGAAATCTTGGAAAGAACTTCGGTTATTATTAATGAAAAATTTATTGAAGCAAGGTTAAGTATTGGACTGCCCGCACGGGGACGGACTGTGATGGGGAAGGAAGCAGAAAAGATATTTTGCAGTCAAATTCCCGGCATTGTATCCGGTTCGATGCTTTTCAAAAATATCAACGGGGAAAAGGCCAGGAGACAGGTAGAATTAATTGAAGATCAGGAATATCTTAGAAGACAACTATTAGAAAAAGAATTGGTAGCATTCATAGCCAATCAATCCATACTGCCCAGGGAGAGCGGGATAAGTAATAAACCCTTAAGAAATGACAGTATTGTCCCCTTTGAATCTCCAAAGGAATTGGAAGTCAGTTTTGAATTGCCTAATCATGGGCCTATCAGTGGTATGGGTATAAAGCAAGGAGTTACCTTGATAGTTGGTGGAGGTTATCATGGGAAATCGACGCTATTAAAATCCATAGAACGGGGAGTATATAACCATATTGAAGGTGATGGCAGGGAGTATGTTATTACTGTAGGAAATGCTGTTAAAATTCGTGCCGAAGATGGACGGTTTGTTCAAAACGTTGACATTAGTTCCTTTATCAATAACCTTCCCGGGGGGCAGAATACAAAGCAGTTTTCCACACAAAACGCCAGCGGCAGCACTTCACAGGCAGCAAATATTATAGAAGCCATAGAAGCAGGAGCGAAATTATTGCTTTTAGATGAAGATACATCTGCAACCAACTTTATGATCAGGGATGCACGCATGCAAAGACTGGTCCATAAAGAAAAGGAACCTATTACACCATTTATCGATAGGGTCAGGCAATTATACGATGAGCTGGGAATATCCACTATTATTGTTGTTGGAGGGTCGGGAGATTACTTCGATGTAGCAGATACGGTAATCCTGATGGATGAATATGTACCCAGAGAAGTAACCCAACAAGCGAAGTTTATTGCCGGAGACCTATCTACCCAAAGAGTGGCTGAAACTAAAGGAAACTTGAATATCTCTGTAGAGAGGGTTCCTCTTGGCAGCAGTTTTGAAATAAAAGGCCACAAGGAAAAAGTTAAATCAAAGGGGACCTTATCCATTCTTTACGGGTATAATGAAATTGATTTACAGTCTGTTGAGCAGTTGGTAGATAGTAATCAGACCACTGCAATCGCTTTAATGATTAGGTATATCAGGGCTAAATATGTTAATGGTAAAGATACTTTGGATGAGATACTTAATAAGGCGTATGACGATATTCATCGATATGGTCTTGATATTATCTCTCCTTATCATTCACAGCATCCCGGTGACTATTCAATGCCCAGGATACAAGAAACTTTTGCAGCAATAAACCGGCTTCGGACACTCAAAATACTGCACAGGCAATAAATTTATCTAAAAATTTCACCGAAATCCGAGCTCCGAACTAATGATTCATTGAATAGCCACAACACCTCTTGTAAATAATAATTTCCAGGAGGTGTTTTTATGGTTGTAGCAGTTCAGCGGGGATTAGAAAGTGTTAAGGATAAATTAAGGGAGAGAGGATATGATGTTGTCACTTTTGGAGAATATAATTATCCTATTGATGCTGTAGTTTATACCGGAAATGGACTTGAAACATCCTATATTAAAAATAATAATATGCCTAATCTGGCTTCCCACACGTTAGGTTTTGGAAATATTGACAGAAGCTACGGCGTATTGCTTATCAATGCTACGAATAAGACTATAGAAGAAATTGATACTATCTTAAAACGAAAAGTTTATAGTCCGCTTTTCTAAAAGGCATTTATGATAGCAGCAATAAATTTTTTATAAAAATTATATTTTAATATTGACAAAATCACTCGGAAATGCTAATCTTTAATTGAAATCCAAGTGCAAAAGTAGGAATTTGAGGGGTGATATAAATGAGGCTGTCTACTAAAGGAAGATATGGAGTTAAGGCAATGCTTGATTTAGCGATACATTCTGCAGAGGGACACATCGCATTAAAAAACATAGCTGAGCGTCAGGATATCTCAGAACACTATCTGGAGCAATTGATAGCGACTTTGCGAAAAGCAGGCTTGGTCAAAAGCGTCAGGGGTGCACAGGGGGGATACACTTTAGCACAAGAACCATCCCAGATTACTGTGGGTGCGATACTGCGAGCCCTGGAAGGGTCGCTGGCCCCGGTAGATTGTGTGATTGAAGATGAACCGATAGAATGTGCAAACTCGTCAAAGTGTGTAACTCAAAAAATTTGGGCCAAGGTTCGTGATAGTATAAATCAGGTTGTTGACTCTATCACTCTTCAAGATCTCATTGATGATTATAAATCAATGAATAGCAATAATGGTTATATGTATTATATTTAGTTGTTAAATTATTTGCGGTTGTGAAGAAGGAGAAAGTGGTATATAATATTCAGTATTATTTTAGCTGTGGATTATTAAACATAAATAGTACTAGTCATATTTGACTTCTGGAGGAGTTCGATATTATGGATAAGTTTGTATATTTAGACCATTCTGCCACCACATATGTAAAAGATGAAGTATTGCAGGCAATGATTCCTTATTTTACAGAAAAATTCGGAAATGCATCCAGTATATATTCTTTGGGAAGAGAAAGCAAGAAAGCGATTGAAGAAGCCCGTGAAAAAGTAGCGAAAGCATTGAATTGTGAGGCCAGGGAAATATTTTTTACAGCTTCGGGAACCGAGGCTGACAACTGGGCAATAAAAGGTGTTGCCTTTGCCAATAGAAATAAAGGCAACCACATCATTACCACGGCAATTGAACACCATGCGGTTCTTCACACATGTCAGTACTTAGAGAAGGAAGGTTTTGAGGTTACCTATCTTCCTGTAGATGAATATGGAATGGTTTCGTTAGAACGATTACGAGAAGCTATTACCGATAAGACAATACTTATCACCATTATGTTTGCGAACAATGAAATTGGTACAATTCAACCTATTGCGGAGATAGGCAGAATTGCGAGGGAGAAAGGTGTTTATTTTCACACCGATGCTGTACAAGCAATAGGCAATATACCTATTGATGTAAATGAGTACAATATTGATATGCTTTCTCTGTCTGCACATAAGTTTTACGGACCAAAAGGAATTGGTGCTCTCTATGTCAGAAAAGGTGTGAAAATGCATACCTTTATGCAGGGCGGTGCGCAGGAAAGAGGAAGAAGAGCAGGAACGGAAAATGTTGCAGGTATTGTTGGGCTGGGCCATGCCATTGAGCTGGCTACAAAGAATATTGAGGCTTATAATCATAAACTTAGAACACTAAGGGATAGGCTGGTAAAAGAAGTTTTAGAAAAGATACCTTATGCAAGGTTAAATGGGCATCCTACCCAGCGCTTGCCGGGAAATGCCAATTTTTCCTTTGAATTTATAGAAGGTGAATCACTGCTGCTAATGCTGGATATGAAAGGAATTGCTGCTTCCAGTGGTTCCGCATGTACCTCGGGTTCTCTTGATCCATCTCACGTGCTGCTTGCCATCGGGTTGCCCCATGAGATTGCGCACGGATCATTAAGATTGACCTTCGGGGATGAAAATACTCAAGAAGATGTGGAGTATATCATGGAGGTGCTGCCTCCTATCGTAGAGAGACTGCGCGAAATGTCTCCGTTATATGAAGAAGTGAAAAGAGGGGTAAAGAATGTATAGTGAAAAAGTTATGGATCATTTTTCTAATCCAAGAAATGTGGGAGAGATTGAAAATGCCGATGCCGTCGGACAGGTAGGCAATCCAAAGTGTGGCGACATCATGAAGATGTATTTGAAAATTGACAATGGTGTTATCACCGATGTAAAATTTAAAACCTTTGGCTGCGGCGCTGCTGTGGCTACTAGCAGTATGGCAACCGAGATGGTAAAAGGAAAAACAATTGAGGAAGCCTTGAAAATAACCAATAAAGCTGTTGCAGATGCATTGGACGGCCTGCCGCCGGCGAAAATGCACTGTTCAAATCTTGCAGAAGAAGCAATAAAATCTGCTATTCAAGATTATTATAAAAGACAGGGACTTGAAGAAAAAGCAGAAGAAATTTGCAATGGCTGCTGCGAGGGATGTCATGCAGACCATGAAGAAGCATAAAAGATTAAACTAATTGCAAGTTGCAGCATATGCAGATGATTATAAAAATCGTTCGTAGTTCGTAGTTCATGGTTGGTAGAATAAATCTTTTACCACCAACCATGAACCACGAACCAAGAACTATTTTTTATGTATAAAAGGTGATCAAATGACAAAAGAAAAGGTAATTATAGGCATGAGCGGCGGTGTGGATAGTTCTGTAGCTGCCGCTCTTTTGCTTGAACAGGGGTATGATGTAATAGGTGTTACCATGAAAATCTGGCCCGAATCCTTAGGACAGGATAAAATCAGGGAAGGCGGATGTTGTTCATTGTCTGCCGTAGACGATGCCCGGCGTGTGGCTAACCAATTGGGAATTCCCTACTATGTAATGAACTTTCAAGAAATTTTTGAAAAAACGGTTATAGATTATTTTGTAGACGAATATCAAAAGGGCAGGACGCCCAATCCCTGCATTGCATGTAATAAATTTGTCAAATTTGATGCGCTGCTTAAAAAAGCAGTGGCAATGGGGGTGGAATATGTAGCGACAGGACATTACGCCAGGGTAGTATATGATGGGGAGTTGAGCAGGTATTTACTGAAAAAATCAGTGACAGCTGCAAAGGACCAGACATATGCTTTGTATAACCTTACCCAGGACCAATTAAAGCATATCCTCATGCCGTTAGGAAATTATACGAAAGAGCAGACAAGAGAAATAGCCAGAAAACTGGGGTTAACTGTTGCTGCCAAGCCTGACAGCCAGGAAATTTGCTTTGTTGAAGATAATAATTATGCCCGGTTTATTGAAGAGAGAACGGGAAATGCGGGAAGAAAAGGTTTCTTCGTCGATACTGAAGGGAATATTTTAGGAGAGCATAAAGGAATTATCCATTATACTGTCGGACAGCGGAAAGGATTGGGCATTGCTTTTGGAAAGCCCATGTACGTTATTGCCATTGATGCAAAGGATAATAAAGTAGTATTAGGAGAATCCGGGCAGGAATACAGCGATGCTCTTGTGGCTATCCAACCTAATTTTATTCCCTTCGATAGACTGGAAAAGGACTTGGAAGTAACTGCAAAGATCCGTTACTCTGCAAAAGAAGCAGAAGCTACTATCAGTCCTTATCAAGATGACAAAGTATTAGTAAAATTTAAAACTCCCCAGAGGGCTGTTACCCCAGGACAGGCGGTTGTGTTTTATGACGGTGATGTTTTAGTGGGTGGAGGAACGATAGACAAGGCAGTTGAGAAATGATAATAATGCGAAATAAAATGTGCTAATTTCGGGCAAGATTAGCACATTAATTGCGCACCTTTGCCACGTGATTTTCCGGCTGCAACATTCCATAATATATTAAGTGCAGATTTATATTGAATAGTATTAGAATTTTCAATCTTATACTTGTATTTTGTCACAGGATGTGCTAAAATTACACAGTATATGAACATATGTCCTTGGGGCACGTACAAATCATTGTGTATGTATTCACTGAACAGGAAATTAAGGAAAGGGTGATCTTTATGGATAAAAAGTTAAAGGTAGGAATTATTGGAGGCACGGGAATGGTGGGGCAGCGTTTTGTTTCACTTCTGCACGATCATCCCTGGTTTGAAGTGGCATGTATTGCGGCCAGTGAAAGGTCGGCAGGGAAAACCTACCTGGATGCGGTAAAGGAAAGATGGACTCAAAGCATCCCCGTGCCGGAAAAGATAGGCGGATTAATAGTAGAAAACGCCATGGATGTCGATAAAATCAGCGGACAGGTTGATTTTGTGTTTTGCGCTGTTGACATGGATAAAAATGCTGCAAAGCAGCTGGAGGAAGCGTATGCAAAAGCTGAGACGCCTGTAGTATCCAATAACTCGGCTCACCGTGCAACACCGGATGTTCCCATGGTGATTCCCGAGGTAAACCATCATCATCTGGACATTATAAGCAAACAAAGAAAGCGTCTGGGAACCAAAAATGGCTTTATTGCAGTTAAGCCTAACTGTTCAATTCAAAGCTATGTTCCTGCTATCCATGCGTTAATGGAATTTATGCCCAAACAAATCGTGGTATCTACCTACCAGGCAATATCGGGGGCGGGAAAGACCTTTAAAGACTGGCCGGAAATTATTGACAATGTCATCCCGTTTATAAAGGGAGAAGAAGAAAAAAGCGAAAATGAACCGTTAAAAATATGGGGTAGGATTGAAAAGGATGAAATTGTAAATGCAAAGGAACCTGTAATATCGGCACAGTGTATCCGCGTGCCTGTATCAGATGGACACATGGCTACAGTATTTGTTAATTTTGCAAACAAACCTTCAAAAGATGAAATTCTGAAGCTTTGGGAAAATTACCAAGGCAAGCCGCAAATCCTTGGCCTGCCCAGTGCACCAAAACAATTTCTTAAATATATGCAGGAAGATAACAGGCCTCAGACAAAACTGGACAGAGATTATGAAAACGGCATGGGCATAACGGTAGGAAGGTTGAGAGAAGATAACCTGTACCATTATAAGTTTGTATGCCTTTCACACAACACCCTCCGTGGAGCTGCAGGAGGTGCGGTTCTTATCGCAGAATTATTAAAAGCTGAAGGGTATCTTGTTTCGAAGCAAAATTAGTGGTAAACGTTGTGAATATTGTATTATAGTCATAGATGCACCGGTTTGTTTAACCGTGCATCTTTTTTATTTTACTAAAATTGTGGAACAAAAATTCTTTTATAGCAGTCTAATTTTCTGTTAAATATTAAAAAGGTGATGGGATGGAAAAGGTGAATAATATTTTTGATAGTGAATTTCTTAGAAAAATTGAACAGCTAAAAATAAACTCCAGAGTCTTAATGAGCACGAATGGAAGCGGTAACAGAAAATCCAGAAGCAAGGGAAGTTCGGTAGAATTTTCCGACTATAGGGAATATTCCAGCGGGGATGATTTCCGGAGAATAGATTGGAATGCTTATGGAAGGTTCGATAAGTTATTTATAAAGCTTTTTATGGAGGAACGGGAAGCAAGGATTAATATCTTTATTGATACCAGTGCTTCCATGAATTGGGGCACTCCCCACAAGGGCATACAGGCAAAAAGACTGGCGGCAGCTATTGCATATATAGGGCTGGCAAATTTTGATAAAGTTTCAATTTTAGCAGTAAATGAACAGATAACCTCCTCCAGGAAGTCCATCCATGGGAAAGCGGGTTTTTGGCAGGTGCTCAACTATCTCCAGGACTTGCCTTTTACGGGGGGAACAACCTTGAATAAGGCAATCAGGGAATTTGATGGCGGAGGAGCAGGAATTTCGATTATTATTTCTGATTTTTTTTCCTTTGACGGTTTGAAAGAAGCGTTAAAATATTTACAATATAAGAAACAGGACATTATATTGTGTCATATGCTATCCCCGGAAGAAATTGCTCCATCTGTCGGAGGAAGTGTAAGGCTGATAGATGTTGAGACCGGTGAAACCAAGGATATCACAGTTACTCACAGCCTGCTCAAGGCTTATCAAAAGGCTTTGGAGGACTTTACCGGAGATATCAAAAAGTTCTGTTTTAAACGGGGAATAACGTATATTCGTCTAAGTTCAGATTTAAGTATGGAAAATATGGTAAAAATGACTATAGGAGAGAAGCAATGACTTTCTATTTACCACTTGCATTTATATTTTTAATATTATTACCTGTAATTGTGTTGCTGTATTTGCTAAAACAGCAGCACCAGGATTATCCTGTTCCAAGCATCATGCTGTGGCAGCAGGCCTTAAAAGATATAGAAGCAAATGCACCCTGGCAAAAGCTGAGAAATAACCTTTTAATGCTGCTGCAATTGCTGGCAGTATCCTTGTTGGTATTCTCGTTGGCCAAACCTTTTATGATGGCAAAAAGCAATATTTCCACCGATCTTGTCCTTATCATTGATACTTCTGCAAGCATGCAGGCTGCTGATGTTTTGCCCAGCCGTTTTGAAGCTGCCCGGAGAAAGGCTGTAAAGCTTATTGAAAATAGCAAACCGGACACACGTTTTACTGTAATTAACCTGGGGCCGAGCGTTACCATTGAAGTCAATAAAAGCAGCGATAAGAGCACAGTGATTAATCAGATTAAACAGATGAAGGTTACCAATGGAATTGCAAACTATCAGGACGCAAAAAGTATTGTAAATTCAATAGTAAATGAAGCTAAGAATGCGCAGGTTATTTTATTTGGGGATCATCAATATCCGGTTGCGGATAAAGGTGTTGAGTTTATCGATGTGGCAGGGAAGAATGATAATGCTGCCATCACCCTGTTGTCATATACCATGCAAAACGATAAAATTGTAGTGTTGTCCAGAGTTTCTAATTACTCTTCAGACAGTAAAAAGATTTCTTTGAGTCTTTACGGGGATGAAAAAGTTATTGATGCCCGGGATATTGCTTTAAATGCTGGAGAAACAAAAGATATATACTGGAATTCTATTTCTGCGGCTATTACGCTTTTATCCTGTAAAATAGATACTAAAGATGATATTGAAGCTGATAATATAGCCAGGACGGTAGTAAGTCCTCAAAAAAATAAAAAGATACTGCTGGTAACCGAAAAGAATGTATTTTTAGAGAAAGTAATATCTTTAATACCCGGTGTGGAATTATTTAAAACCAATCTACAAAATGCTGACATTAAGGAAGGATACAATTTATATATTTATGATGGTTTATTTCCTGAAAAGCTGCCTGTTGATGGGAATGTTTTAGTGTTTAATCCCCCACCGGGTAATAAACATATAGTAACCAGGGATGGGTATATAAAAGTATCAAGCATTAAAAAATCAACCCATCTCCTCATGTCACATATCAATGACTATAATTTTGCAATAGCAGAGATGAGGGATATGGTTGTTCCGGAATGGGGAGAAACTGTATTAAAAATGGGAGATAAAGCTGCAATTATTGCAGGCCAAAAGGAGAGCAGGAGGATTGTCGTTGTTGGATTTGACCTTCATCATACGGATATACCTCTGAAGCCTGCTTTTCCCATTATGATGAACAATTTTATTAAATGGCTTGTTCCTTCCAGAAGCCAGGAAATAGGCAGCCTGCTGCCCTATGAGAATGCGGTATTTAATATGAGTCCTGAAGTTGAAGAGGCCAGGATAATAAGCCCGTCGGGAAAGAGTACAAAAATTGCACCGCCTTTTCCGGCTGTACCCTTTACGCAAACGGATGAAATTGGATTTTATACAATAGAGCAGAAATCGCCAGGGCAGAAGACATATGAATTTTTTGCGGTAAACTTTCCTGCTTCTACTGAATCGGGTCTAACAGTTCAAAAAAATAGTTTGGATAATGCTCAAAAGGATAAAGAAATTAAAAAAGGAACTTTTGAAGCAGGATATAACCTCACGTGGGTGTTTGCCCTTTTGGCATTGATTACCCTTTGTTTGGAATGGTGGGTGTATAATTATGGGGATTAGTTTTATACAGCCCTTGTGGTTGCTTTTTATACCACTTGGGATTTTAATGGTCGTTTTTTTAAACCGGCAGGTACGGCAGCTTGTAAGGTGGCGAAGAAATATTATCACATCGGCCAGGATAATGGTTATGGTTTTTCTTACGATGGTATTGGCAGGGGTACATGTTAGAAGCTTTTCCGATGAAACGACAACCATTTTTGTTGTTGACCGTTCGGATAGTATTATAAAATCGGAAAAAACTGTTAAAGAATTTATTGACAAAGCAATAGAGAGGAAAAGACCAAAAGATAAGATTGGTATCGTGAGTTTTGGAATGCAAGCTGTGGTAGAACAGTCTGTATCGGATAAGCCGGTTTTTAACGGTTTTGAAGTAAAAGTCGAAAGTGGTTATTCCAATATACAGGAAGGGTTAAAGCTTGCCTATTCTCTTATGCCTACCGGTACCAGAAAGCAGATCGTTTTAATAACCGATGGTGAGCAAAATATTGGAGATGCTGTCCAGCAGGCGAAAATTTTAAAAGATGGGAATATTGCTCTGGACGTGCTTGCTATTGAAGACGGTGATATGGAAGACGTTCAGATATCGCAGGTATCTGTACCTGAATTTATACATTTAAATGAAAGTTTTGATGTACTGGTAAAGATAGATAGTAATGTAAGCACTCATGCAAAAATACAACTGTATGCAGACAATTACCGCATTGCAGAACAAAGGGTAGAAATACAAAAAGGGGAAAATAAATTTGTATTTAAAGATAAGGCTGTAAAAGGTGGAAATATTGTATATAAAGCCGTTATCGACCCTGAAATAGATGGTGTTTTAAAAAACAACGAATATTCCCAATTTACCCATGTGAAAGATACTCCCAAGGTATTGGTGGTTCAGGGGGCTGATGAAGCTGCGAGGGAACTTATAAAAATTTATAAAACGGACAGTGAGGTTACGGTTGTCCGGCCAACAGCAGTACCGCTGGAGATTTCTGAATTGCAGCGGTATGACAGTATTGTGCTGTCAAATGTTTCTGCCCAGGAGTTAAATGATAAATTTTTAGAAGTACTGGAATCCTATGTGAAACACCTTGGAAAAGGTCTGATTGTAACCGGGGGAGAAGACAGTTATGCCCTGGGAGGATATTATAAAACTCCACTGGAAACAATTTTACCTGTCAATATGGATTTAAAAAATAAGGCTGACGTTCCCAACCTGGGGTTGGTTTTAGTAATTGATAAATCGGGAAGCATGAGCGAAGGACAGTACGGCTTATCAAAAATTGAGCTTGCAAAAGAAGCGGCTATCCGTTCAACAGAAGCCCTAAAAGAGCAGGATGAAATTGGAGTTATTGCGTTTGACGGAGCTGTCCAATGGGTTGTGAAGACCGGGAAGGTTGACGACATAAGGTTGGTACAGGAGAAAATAGGAAGCATCAGGGCGGACGGAGGGACCAGCATACTGCCCGCCCTGGACGAAGCAGTTAAATCATTGAAGGGAAGAGATACGAAGTTAAAGCACATTATCCTTCTCACCGACGGACAGGCTGAAAAATACGGCTATGATGGATTGGTAGAGATCATGAAAAGAGAGGGAATTACGCTTTCCACTGTCGCTGTGGGAACCGGAGCAGATTTGGAACTGCTCCAGTATTTAGCCCAAAATGGAAAAGGCAGATTTTATAAAACTGATGAATTTTCAGATTTGCCCAAGATTTTTACCAAAGAGACATTTCTCGCCGGGAAGACATACATCAATAACAGGACTTTTACGCCTGTGCTGGCAGATATCTCTGAAATTATGAACGGTATTACTTCTGTCCCGTACCTGCACGGCTATATAGGGACTTCGGCAAAAAGTACTGCCCGGGTCATTCTGACAAGCGATAACCAAGACCCAATTCTTGCGGTGTGGCAATATGGTTTGGGCAGGACGGTTGCCTGGACACCGGATGTAAAAGGGCAGTGGTCGGCTGACTGGATGGCCTGGAATAAAGCCCAGACATTTTGGAAAAATATCTTGTCATGGACCCTGCAGCAAAACTATACGGAAGAATATTCCCTGGATGGAAATATAACAGGCAACAAGGTAAATTTACAACTAAATCTAAATGAAACAGCAACGGATACAAACGTAGAAGGGATTGTTATTGGTCCTGATAGGAAAGAAAGGGAAGTCCGTTTTAATGCTGTTGCACCGGGAAAGTATAAAGCTGAGTTTGAAGGTGACAGCATAGGGGCATACCTTACCCGTATCAACATTACTCACCCCGATGGCAGGGTAAACGCTATTCATTCCGGTGTTGTCATCCCCTATTCTCCGGAATATGATATCAATAAGAATAATGGCAGGGATTTTATAACAAGGTTAACAAAAGAGGGCGGCGGCAGATTGCTGGAAAATGTTGACCAAGTTTTTAGCAGACAATTGGATAAAGTATGGAGTGAAGTAGATATTACCCATGTTTTTCTTATTTTAGCGATACTGGTATTTATGATGGATATCGCAGTGAGAAGAATTAACATCCCATATAGCAAGATAAAAGTATTATCGAATATAGTTGAAAATTCGTGGATTCAAATAAACAAAACCATGACTGCTAAAGCAAAAACATTTATTCCGCAGCCTAAAGCAGAAAATGTGGAACATACAGAGAAAATTGAAAAGAAAAAGCCGGCGGCAGCACCGCAGCAGAAGGAAAAGGTTATTGAGCAGCCTATCCATACCAGCAGGCTGCTTGATATGAAGAAGAACAGGAAAGTATAATTTATATTTTCCTGTTCACTGCCAAAGCCACCGCTTTTAATTCTTCAACCAGTTGCGCAAATCTTTCAGGTTTCAACGACTGTGGACCGTCACATAATGCTTTTGAAGGGTCGTTGTGTACTTCAATAATTAGTCCGTCTGCCCCGGCTGCTATGGCGGCTTTGGAAAGGGCGTTTACATATTTCCATGTGCCTGTGGCATGGCTGGGGTCAGCGATGATAGGCAGGTGGGACAGTTCTTTTACAACGGGGATAGCGCTAATGTCAATAGTATTCCTCGTAGCTGTTTCAAAGGTCCGGATTCCCCTCTCGCAAAGGATAATATTTGAATTACCAGCAGAAATGATATATTCTGCTGCCATTAACCACTCTTCTATTGTAGCGGATAGGCCTCTTTTGAGAAGGACAGGTTTGTTTGTTGCTCCAACTTCCCGCAGCAATCTAAAATTTTGCATGTTTCTTGCACCAATTTGCAGAATGTCAGAATATTTTGCTACAACTTCCACATCCCGTGTGTCCACTACTTCGGTAACTATTTTTAATCCTGTTTCAGCACGGGCAGTATGCAGCATCTTAAGACCTTCCTCTTCAAGGCCCTGGAAAGCATAGGGGGAAGTACGGGGTTTAAAAGCTCCACCCCTGAGGATTTTTGCCCCTGCCTTCTTTACTTTATGTGCAGTCTCGTAAAAAACCTGCTCATTTTCGACGGCGCAGGGTCCTGCCATAATAATAAGCTCATCATCACCAATCCTGATATCGTCAATTTGAATGATTGTGTTGGCCTGTTTCAGTTCCCTGCTTGCCAGCTTGTAGGGTTTCATAATTGGAACAATATTTTCTACTCCGGGCAGATTAGTAATCAGTTGTGTATCCAGCAGTCTTTTATCTCCTATAGCACCTATAACAGTCTTTACTTCTCCATAGATGGGATGTGTTTTAAACCCCAGGCTGACCAGTTTTTCTTCCACATTATTAATCTGTTCTTTTGTCGCTAATGGACTCATCACAATAATCATATTCATACCTCCCTATAAACAATAAACCTTAAAAGAAATAATAAAAAACTCCTCATCCCATAGGGACGAGGAGTTATAATCCACGCGGTACCACCCAAATTTGAATCCTAAGAAAGGAAACCACTCTAAACAAATATACGGGAAAATGACTTTCTTTCCACTCATAAAGAAAATTTCCGATATACCCTCCTTACTAACGGCTGGAGCAGCCGGCACAGCCTAATAGCATCCGCATTCAGCCTGCAGCTCCGGGGAGAACTTCAGAATAAATACGTTTACCAGGCTCACACCATCCCTGGCTCGCTGAAAAAGTTCTTTAAACCTACTTTTCCCCTTCATGGCATTTAACACAATATGGTTATTTCTAATATTAGCATATGCTATCTTAAATGTCAATAATATTTTGCAATTTGTCTATAGTTTATGATATGATATAGTTGTAAAAATGGTAATAAATAATGACAAGAAAGTTTGAAAACTACTAATGCCAATAGAGGGGGAATCAAGATGCCAGACGTTCAATTGGTAGTATTTGAACTAATTGATGAGATGTGTGGGGCGGATATCTCTCAAGTTCACGAAATCATCAGATACCAGCAAGTTATGAAAGTTCCTGAACTGCCCGCCTTTATAGAAGGAATTGTTAGTCTTCGAGGTAAGGTTGTACCAATCATTGATTTAAATAAAAGATTTAACCTGGGGTCCCAAGTTGAAAATAAAAAGACAAAAATTATTGTAACCGATATTTCCGGTCAATTTGTGGGCTTTAAAGTGAATAACGTAAGTGAAGTGATGAAAATTTCCGATGAAAATATAGAACGGTCAATCGAACTCATAAGGAGAATGGGGGCAAAAAACTACATAAAAGGTATTGCAAAGCGAAATGAACAGTTAATTACTTTGATTGACCTGCATACAATTTTGGATGAGGGAGAAATGGGTCAAATAAAAGAGAAAGAGATCAAAATTTAAACAAAAAAAGATTGAGATTAAGCATAATAAAAATTCTATCTCAATCTCAATCTTAGTCTCAATCTTATAACTATACATTAAACCTAAATAGAATTACATCCCCATCCTGTACAACATATTCTTTTCCTTCAGACCTTACCAGACCTTTTTCTTTAGCGATAGTATAGGAGCCGCATTCCATCAGATCGTGATAGGCAACAACTTCGGCGCGGATAAAGCCCCTTTCAAAATCACTATGAATTTTACCTGCTGCCTGTGGAGCTTTTGTTCCCTTGCGAATGGTCCATGCTCTTACTTCCTGGGGTCCTGCGGTGAGATAACTAATTAAGCCCAGAAGTTTGTAACTTGCTTTAATTAATCGGTCTAAACCGGATTCCGCAAGTCCCAAATCGGCCAGGAACTCTTTTTTCTCTTCGGCATCCAGTTCAGAAATTTCTTCTTCTATCCTTGCACAAATGGGCAATACCTCAGAATTTTCACTACTTGCAAATTGTTTTAGCTCATTGACCATTTGGTTATTTTCTATCCCATTTACAAAATCTTCTTCTGAAACATTTGCAGCATAGAGAACCGGTTTAAGTGTGAGAAGAGGAATCTCATCCATAATTTCCTGCTGCTCTTTATCAAAGCTCATACTCCTGGCGGGTTTGCCTTCTTCAAGGGTAGATTTGACTTTTTCTAATAAATCAAGCTCTACCTGGTACTTTTTATCTCCGGATTTTAGCATTTTTTTTGTCTTATCAATTCTTCTCTCCAACATTTCCAAGTCGGCAAAAATCAATTCCAGGTTGATGGTTTCAACATCCCTCAAAGGTCCAATGGAACCTTCGACATGGACGATATTGCTATCTTCAAAGCATCTGACCACATGGACAATTGCGTCCACTTCCCTGATATGGGATAGAAACTTATTGCCTAATCCTTCGCCTTTGCTCGCTCCCTTTACCAAACCGGCAATATCTACGAACTCAATGGTGGCGGGAGTAATTTTTTCCGGATTATACATTTTCGCAAGATTGTCAAGCCTTTCATCAGGAACCGCTACGATTCCCACATTTGGTTCTATCGTACAAAAAGGATAATTTGCCGATTCTGCTCCAGCCTGGGTAATTGCATTAAACAGCGTGCTTTTTCCTACATTCGGAAGACCAACGATACCGAGTTTCATATATAACCTGTCCTTTCAGAAATTAATGAAAAATCTAAGTTAACTAGCTTATTACGAACAATTATTATACATGAATAAGCGTATTTCTGCAAGGATGTACTGGATCTTATTTTTGAGCAACGGGGACGGTTCTCACTGTCAAGCTTTACTGATAGCAACCCTATTAATCAGAGCAACGGGGACGGTTCTCACTGTCAAGCTTTGTTAGAGCAACGGGGACGGTTCTCACTGTCAAGCTTTACTGATAGCAACCCTATTAATACCCGTTATACCCGTTATTCTTGACAGAAAATTCCTCTATTTCCTTAGATTTCTTCAAAATACTACTTCTTTTTTCGCTATCTAATCTTTGTATGTCCGATGCGTCTATCCCTATCATCTTCAAAAATGTCTTGTTGATTGATCACTTTTAGCATAATATGATATATCCCACTGCTGCTTTTTTTCTCATGCATGTCTTGCCATGCCAAAACACCTCCATTTCGAAGCATATCATCTCGAAATAAAGGTGTCAACAACCCCGTCCCCTTGACACACAACAACCCCGTCCCCTTGACACACAAAAAAGGAATCTTTCTAGACAAAAAAAAGATTAACGATGTCTGTGAAGTGGAAAAAGACCGATTATCAATTAAGACGCCTAATCTGGAACAGACTGTAAATAATCTTAGCGGAGGAAATCAACAAAAAGTTCTGATTGCAAAATGGCTTTTAACAGATCCGGATATTTTAATACTTGATGAACCTACAAGAGGAATTGACGTAGGGGCAAAAGCTGAAATACACCGTTTAATGAGTAATTTGGTGCAGCAAGGTAAGGCAATTATTATGATATCTTCTGAACTTCCAGAGATACTAGGTATGAGCGACAGAATATTAGTCATGCATGAAGGAAGAATTACAGGAGAATTATCCAGAGAAGAAGCTAATCAGGATTCTATTATGAAGTATGCAACAGGTATAACTGCTTAAAAAATATGAAAATATTTGGGAGGGAAAAAAATGGGCAATATAGCTATAGAAAAAAATAGTCCTTCTTCGCAAAAGGAAGCAAGTAAAGAGAAGGCCAGGATAATATTTCGAAAGTATGGAATATTTTTAATTTTTATTGGTATGGTCATACTAATGTCATTTCTTTCACCAAACTTCTTAACTCCAAGCAACTTAATCAATGTTATTAGGCAAGTGGCGGTTGTAGCCATCGTAGGATTCGGTGTCACAATGATTATTATCACTACCGGGATTGACTTAGCGTCCGGCTCAGTCATTGCTTTGGTATCGGTTATTGCAGCTAGCTTTGCACACCCGAACCAATATCCTGTTATCGTCCCGGTTATAGTAGGATTAGCAGTAGGTGCACTTACAGGCTTCATTAGTGGGATCATTGTATCTAAGGGAAAAATTCCTGCTTTTATTGCGACACTGGGAATGATGATTGGTGCTAGAGGTGCGGCCCTAATATATAGTAATGGAAAGCCGATTACCAATTTTTCAGACTCTTTTGACTTTATTGGAAGAGGGTATATCTTAGGTATACCGTTTATGATTTATGTATTGGCGGTGGCATTTATTGTTAGTCATGTTCTACTGAGCAAAACGAAGTTTGGAAAGTATGTATATGCTATTGGAGGAAATGAACAAGCCGCTGTTGTATCCGGTATTAATGTCAGCAAATATCTATTATTAGTTTATACTTATGCTGGGCTTATGTCAGGGCTTGCAGGGGTGTTATTTACTTCTAGAATTAGTGCGGGGCAACCTACCGCAGCAGTAGGATATGAACTAGATGCCATTGCAGGGGTTGTTATTGGAGGTACAAGTTTATCCGGAGGAATCGGTACAATTACCGGAACAATGATTGGTGCTCTTATTATTGGCGTGTTAAATAATGGATTGGATTTACTACATGTATCTGCCTACTGGCAGCAGATTGTAAAAGCTTTCATTATTGTAGGAGCGGTATTAATTGATAAGATGAGACATAAATAACATTCATTAAATATTTAAAATATATAAATCGCAAAAATGATTTTACATAAGACTAATTAAATTTTTGCGATATAAGCAGCGGTAATATAAGCGCACAAAACTTGAAATGTAAAGTCTTTGTGCATTATATATAGTATTTTATTAATTTATCTAACATATTTAAAAATGCAAAAGGAGAGCTAGCTATGAATTCAAGAGAACGTATACTTGCCAGCATTAATCACAAAGAACCGGATCGTATTCCAATCGACTTAGGTTCAACAACAAGCTCAGGAATATCAGGAATTGCGTATAAGAGGTTAAAAAAATATTTATCTATTGATAAAGGGCATACAAGAATTTATGATGTTGTTCAACAACAAGCTCAACCTGAGGAAGAAATATTAGATAGGTTTAATATTGATGTTATTAATATAGGGAGAGCCTTTGGTACTGAAGATAAGGACTGGTATGAAATAAAACTTTCAAACGGAGATATTGTAGAATTTCCAACTTGGTTTAAACCGGTGCTTGAAGAAGGTGGACGTTATAATGCTTATTCTGAAGATGGAACATTGATTGCTACAATGCCAGAGGGTGCAACATATTATGACCAGGTATATTATCCTTATATTGAAGGATATCCTGAGGATTATACAAATATTGAGCAAGCAATGAAAAAAGTGAGTTGGTTTGCATTCCCTGCTAATCCATGGATGTATGCAAATGAACCTGATTTTTGGGAGAATCTACGCAAAAAGGCGCTTGAACTACAGCAAAATTCTGATCGTGCATTGGTCATTGAATGTGGATGTTCACTTTTAGAATCCGGGAATTATTTAAGACGAATGGATAATTTCTTAATGGATATATATACAGAGCCTGATGAAGTAGAACGATTATTAGATGTACTTGTTGAAAGGCATTTGTCCATGTTGGAAAAAGTATGTAAGGCAGTAGGAGATGTAGCGGATATTGTTCGTTTTTGTGATGATTTAGGAACAGACTTAGCACCATTAATGGCACCGGAAATTTATCGTAAAATTTTCAAACCAAGACTTACTATGATGTGTGATTATGTTAAAAAGCATAGCAAGATGCATATTTTAATGCATTCTTGTGGGTCCATTTATAAATTGATTCCGGATTTAATAGAAGCTGGAATTGAGATTTTTAATCCTATCCAGACAACTGCTAATGAAATGGATATTGTACGATTGAAAAAAGAGTTTGGAAAAGACATTACATTTTGGGGTGGAGGATGTAATACAAGAAGTATCTTAAATCGTGCAACACCGGAGGAAGTAAAAGATTATGTAAAAAGACAGATAGAAATAATGGCTCCCGGAGGAGGTTTTGTGTTTAATCAAGAACACAATATTATGCCTGATGTGCCGCCGGAAAATATTATTGCTATGTATGACGCTGTACAAGAATTTTCTTATTAGAATATTTATATACAGTTACATTAACATTAAAAGGGGAGATCTTATTATGAAGGTAGGTATTATTGGTGCCGGAAGAATCGGCAAAGTACACGCAAAAAATATTTCCATGTTTGTACCGGAAATTGAGATTAAAACCATTGCAGATCCATTTATGAATGGGCAGACGGAAGAATTTGCAAAAAAATGTGGAATTCCCAATGTGACTAAGGATGCAAATGACATTTTAAATGATCCAGAAATTGATGCAGTTTTAATTTGCTCTTCTACAGATACACACTCCAAATATATTATAGAAGCAGCAAAGGCAGGAAAACATATTTTTTGCGAAAAACCAATTGATTATGATTTGAAAAAAGTACATGAAGCAATCGATGCTGCAAAAAATGCAGGTGTAAAGCTGCAGATTGGGTTCTGCCGTCGATTTGACCACAATCATCATGCCGTATACCAGATGGTACGTGACGGAAAAGTCGGAAAAGTCAACATTATTAAAATCAGCTCCAGAGATCCGGAACCACCTCCTATTGCTTATGTAAAGGTATCCGGCGGTATCTTCTATGACATGATGATCCATGATTTTGATATGGCACGTTTTCTGGCTGGTTCTGAAGTTACAGAGGTTAATGCAGTAGGCTCTGTGTTGGTAGATCCTGAGATCGGTGCAGCAGGCGATGTAGATACTGCTGTTGTTACACTGAAATTTGAAAACGGTGCAATTGGAATTATCGACAATAGCCGTAAGGCAGTTTACGGATACGACCAGCGTGTGGAAGTTTTCGGTTCTGAGGGATGTGCTCGCAATGAAAATGATATTCCAAATACGGCGGTATTATCTAACGAAAGCGGAACAAGCTATGAAAATCCATATAAGATTATGTGGGATCGTTACACAGGTGCTTTTGTTGCAGAAATACAGGCATTTGTGGATGCTATTGTTAATGATAAAGAGACTCCGGTTACCGGCATGGACGGGTTGTATCCTGTATTAATGGCTGCGGCAGCAACTAAGTCATTAAAGGAAGGAAGACCAATAAAAATATCGGAGGTAGAATAAAATGGCTTTAAAAAAATGTGCATGCATTGATACTTTGTATACAGAATTGCCATGGCTCGAGAGGTTTCAGGCAGCAAAGAATGATGGCTTTGCAGCCGTAGAATTCTGGGACTGGAGAAGCCGGGATCTGGAAGCGACCCGCAATGCGGCAGAAGCAGCCCAAATTGCGATTAGCGGTTTCAACGGAGATGCTGACTAACTCTTTGGTGGATCCGACTCATAAAGAAAAATATTTAAATTATTTAAAACAGTCTATTGCGGCAGCAAAACAGGTGGGTGCATCCAGTGTGACCATTCATTCCAATGCGTTGGGTGAAGGTGGCATAGTTGTTAATCACTATGATAATCTGTCTGATACCGTAAAGCTTTGCTCTATGTACGACACGCTTCTGGCCTGTGTAAAGATTGCAGAAGAAGAACAAATCAATCTGAATCTGGAAGCTTTGAACATTACGACAGATCATGTAGGAAACTTTCTGAAATATACCCAGATGGGAGCAGAAATCTGTCGCCTGATTGGTTCACCGCGGTTGAAACTGTTATATGATGTTTATCATATGCAAATCAATGAAGGATGTATCTGTGATACCATTACCAATTACGGAGATCAGTTCGGTCATGTCCATGTGGCAGATGTGCCTGGACGTCACGAGCCGGGAACCGGTGAGATTAATTATAAAAAAGTGATTCGTCATCTGGAAGCCTGTGGTTATACCGGATTTGTAGGATATGAATTATTCCCGCTTACCGATACGGCTACAGCAGTAAAAGCAATTATGGAACATTGCTAAGGAGAGTGGAATGGGGACGGTTCCTTTTTCCACATTATGATGAGAGGAATTAACAAGCAAAATGTTTTTGAAGAAGATAATGATCGTTATTTCTTTTTGGAAGTGCTAAAGAAAGTAAAGGAAATTAATTGTTTTGATTTATATTGTTATTGTTTAATGAACAATCATAAATCAGGAAAGAAATCCTAAAAAACTAAACGGCAAACAATCACATGAGCTAGGTCAAATGAGTAAGCAGCAGCATAATCTATTTATAAAAGAGTGCAAAGAATTTGGAATGTCTACACGTCAAATTGTAGGGGTTACTGGTTTGAGTAGAGGAATAGTAGAAAGAGAATGGAATGTGGAAAATGAAACCGTCCCCATCCACATCCACAAAAGGTGAGTCTTGGGATAGTAACGAGTGGTTATACATATGGTTAGAACCGGAAAGCTGGTTGAACTATGATATATATGAATAGAATCTAATAAATAAGTATAGAGCATCCCTTCAGGCAGTGATATACCTGAAGGGATAGCTTTTTTGTATACACTTCCTATAAAAAATGATGAAAAATTTATAAAAATGCAAACAAAGTCATAGAAGGAGATTTGGAATTTTTTTATAATTAAACTAAATTGAGAGTAACGAAAATTGTCTGATTAAAAGCAATAAACAGATTTGGTTTTATCAATTTTGTTTGGGGGCTATATTTGTATCGACAATACTTAAAATTAATTTGCACAAAGAAAGGATGCAGAATAGTTATGAGGAGAGATATGAGAAAATGGTTGTTTGAGATTTTGAGCTCCAAGGAAAGATGTGCACTACCTATTATGACTTATCCGGGGCTGGAGTTTGTTAAGAAGAATATTATGGATGTTATTACAGACGGAAAAGCACAGTATGAGTGTATGGAAGCTCTAGCTAAAAAATATCCGTCGGCGGCAGCAGTGACAATAATGGACCTATCTGTTGAGGCGGAAGCTTTCGGCAGCCCGGTAAAATTTTCATACAATGAAGTGCCTGCTGTTTCAGCAAGGATCATAACGGATATGGAAAGTGCAAACGCATTAAAAATACCGAAAGTTGGCGATGCACGTACATCGGTGTATATTAAAGCGGCAGAGCTTGCGGCAAAAAACATTAAGGACCGTCCGGTCTTCGGTGGGGAAATCGGCCCCTTTTCTCTGGCAGGAAGGCTTCTTGATATGACAGAAATAATGGTATTAAGCATGCTGGAACCTGAAATGGTCCACACTGTACTGGAAAAGTGTACCGAATTCCTCATTGAATTCGCAAAAGCATTTAAAAGTGCCGAGGCGAATGGTATAATCATTGCAGAGCCGGCAGCCGGATTGTTATCGCCTGAAATGTGTACGGAATTTTCATCTAACTATGTAAAAAAGATTGTTGAAGCAGTACAAGACGATCATTTTATGGTTATACTTCATAACTGTGGCAATACAAAAAATCTTGTACCTTCATTGCTTTCAACAGGGGCCATGGGGTACCACTTCGGTAATGCGGTTAAAATGGAAGATATTATGCCGCAAATGCCGTGGGGGAGAGTTGCATTTGGAAATATCGACCCGGCAGGAGTATTTAAAAACGGTACTGTCAGTGATATGGAGTCAAAGGTGTGGGAGTTGCTTGAAAAAACAGCTATCTACAAAAATTTTGTATTGTCATCCGGCTGTGATGTCCCGCCGGGGACTTCGCTGGAGAATGTGGAAGTTTTTTATGATACCCTTGAAAGGTTTAATAATACAGTGTTTAAAAAAAAGTCAATAGGGACGGTTCTCATTGTCAAGATTTGCTAACAGCAGTTCTATTAATACCTGTTATCCTAAAATATATCCAAAACAGACATAACCTTGTCGTAAGACAGGCTAATCTGCAGTGAGTTGGACAGGTTAATGTTCATCTGAGAAAAGGAATCAACATAAAATTGTGTAAAACAATAGAGAGCTTTTACCCGAACCTGGCATCCCTGTCACCACAACCAACTGCCTTGAAAAGAAGGCTGATGAGATCAGCGACAGGTTCTTTGTGAAATTATCATTTTCATATGGTACCTTGCTTCTTTGAAGGAATGGCATATTGCCAAGGGAGAAGTGTTCACACACTGATTTTAAAATGTTATTCATCGTCTTCCTCCTTCATTTTTGACAGTTTCTCAAGGTATAGGCTTCGTATCTGCGCAATGTAATATAAAACTTTGCCCCTGCCTTTAATGACATTTCCCAACGCTCTTTAGGGGACATGCCCAGGGAAGAGTGGACTTTATCGTCATATTCTGTCTTCTTCCAGGCAAAGTAGAGGTCGTTGAGTTCTGCCAGGGATTTGACTTTTTAGATATGCCAGTCTGCTGCCGTTATTACCATCGGGTATGTAAAATGCGCTCATTACATCACTCTGCCACATGGCGCAGATTCTGTCCTTTTCATGCCTTACATATATGCGGTTATCCTTTGATAAACTCTCCCGAGTATATCCATACTGGTGGAGTATCCGGTTTACAGTCCTTACATGAATAGAATTTTCCTCGATTCTACCTGCAAGGGTGAGCATGGTTATAATCTTTGCAGCAGACCTGTTAGGAAGCTCCTTTTTAAGGGCAAGTATATCCCTGATAAGGTTTTCATCCAGCCCTGGATGGGTACCTTTATCACACCTGACCTTAGGCTTTAAGCCGTCAAAGCCATACTTTTTGTAATTTGAATAATACTTGAAAATAGTCCTTTCAGAGAATGTAACCATCCGTTTATTGACTACATCATTAAACTGCTGCTTGGAAAGCCTTTTAGCAGTAGCTTCAATAAATCCCTTTGGTGCATCCAGCATTTCAGATATCACTTGGAATCTGAAAAAAGCTACGGCATCTTCCCGTTTTATTGGCAGTTCTGCCATGTAAAACACCTCCATGAATTTTTCTTATGGGAGTATGATACAGCATAATCAATGGTGGGTGTGATACAACGGTTTCTTGCTATGGTACAAAATCTACGGAAGGTACAAATGCAATAGGGATTTAAAACGGGAACGATATGAAAAGTACGTATGTGGACTTGATGAAAACGGGCTAAAAAACAACTTTATTATTACAAAAATAGTTCAAAATGGAAGTATAAGGTTAAATGACTCCATCAGTAAGCATTATAGGTTAATAATAGTATTCACAAGAGCAAGCACTCCAGTATTATTCCCAAAGAATTGTCTTGCTGTTATAACAAGAGCATATATCCATGGGAATCTCCTGCCTTGTGCAGTTTGCTTACCAGAAAGTATTATGGGTCTGTTGTAGACGTCAGTATATCTGGAATTTAGAAAAGTGCCTTAAAATATCCTCACCCTTTCCAACCTGGCAACTTAAGTACTCAAGCATGTGCAGGCATAGTGGGCAATAACGATTGATGAAGTTTGGGAAAATGCTCACATAATTGTCCTTTCCTGTCTCAGGATCGGTCCATAGCGCTGTCTGTATGCGGTATTGCACCCTGTAAAGTCTATTATCTTGATCAAGTAAATATAGCCACCTTTTAAAAGTACCGTTAAGCTTGAGCCTGACACTTTCCGAAAGCCCCAACTTATTGCGAATAAACCCGTGCGATATTTTACTTTTATATTCTTCCTGATAAATTCTTTCAAATTCTTCAGGATTACACTTGAAAGGCAGTTCAACCTTCAATACAATAAAAGTAGTTGTGGTTTGCGTATCTGATATTATATCAGAAAATGGGTGCGGGTGGTGCCGTACCCTCCACAACTAATTAACTGAAGTTGAAATTGTCCATATCAAGCTGATTTACGGAAGAAAACCGTGTCCTGCGCCAAGGAATGGGAACTGAAAAAAGGTTTTTATACTACCTATAAGGAATTGAAACTGGGCAAAAAGCTAGAGATTGACAAAGTGCAAAAACGTTTTTATACTACCTGATTTGCTGAAGAAAACTGTGGCCGGCGGCATGATTAAATCTTTTTTATATACCGTTTCAATTCCTCATAGAAATTTTCACGGGTACCGGCAAGGATAACGACAACGGTTTTGTCATTTTCTTCAACGATGGTATAGGCAAGCTCATAGTTTGTTTTATTGTAAAAAACATCATAACCATAAACACCCAATAAATTGCCCGTTTTAAGTTCGCCGACGTAGGGATCCAGAAGTATTTCATCAACAGCTTTTTGAAATGCTGCCTTGAGCGGTTTTTCTTTGAGTTTTTTCAGAAAACGGGCAGCAGGAGGCAAAATAATTAATTTATGCATTATTGATCCTCCATGTCAAAAACATCCTCATATGTGGAAAATTGAGATTTGCCGGCAGCAGCAAGACGAGCTTCGTCAAGCAGGTTTTCAACAGCAGGACGGATTTGGCGGCGTATCTCCTTGAACCTTGCGAGAAGCTCCTGCCCGGAAAGTCCCTGCGATATTAAATCAGCAAGGATTTGCTCATCAAACTCACCGCTGCTTTCGCGCACAGGGCGGATAACGATGGCGTTGTTTTGAACATAGCACTCAACTTCTTTTTCAATGCCAACACTGTTAAAAAACTCAATAGGAATGGTTATTTGACGTTTCTGGGATACGGAAATGCGTTTTTTTAACATAGGATTACCTCCCATTCGATCTGTTTGTAACACAAATATTCATCCTCTCTTAGTATATGCTGAGTAAAACCTAAATATACAAAGTTTCTTTGAATTAATTATAGCAAAGAAACAAGGAATAATCAATCAGGGAAACTTAAATTTTTATACTGCTTAGCTGTCACAATTCATGTAAATATCTAACTCAAACTTCGCAGTACCAAAATAGCCTATGTTCTTTGAAAATTCAATATTTTATGGCAATTAATAATTCAAAAGCCTGCTAAGAAACCTTTTTCCGAACCAATTTGTTTGACAAGTATTCTGGTAGTTTGAGTATATTTGCCCAAGAATATGTAAACAAATTGCAAGAACGTCAGATTAAAATAGTTGCAATTACAAATCATAATAAGTTTGTACGAGAAGAATATCTGGTAATTAAAGAAAAGGCTGAAAAGAAAGGAATATTGGTACTGCCGGGCGTTGAAATTTCTATTTCGGATGGAAAAAGCGGACTGCACCTGTTGTGTATTTTCCCAGAGCAGCTGGCCGACATTGATAGATATGAAAACCAATGCTTGATTGAAAAATTTATTACAAATATGTTTCCTAACAGGAGATTTGATGACCAAGGGGATCCCTTGAAATCTGATAAAAATCTAAAAGAAATGGTAAATATATTAGAAGGGTTAGGTATTAAATACATGATTATTCCTGCCCATGTAGATGGCAATAAAGGGTGTTTTAAAGAATGGTCTTTTAGTTCTATCATTCCATTTATTAACAGAGAATGGATAAGAAGAAAAATAATGGCTTTTCAAGACATAAGCCATTCATCAAGACAAAAATATGAAAATGAAGCACACGCAATTGCTAAAAGAATGGATATACAGGATAGACTGTTAATACCGGCGTATATAGAGGCATCTGATCCTAAGTGCATAGATGAAGTAGGCAGGAAATTCAGTTTTATCAAATTGGGAGAACTGAGCTTTGAAGCATTGTATTTTGCACTTTCACAGCCGGAGCTGAGGTTGATGAAGGGAATGGACCAAGGGGAAAAAGTACCTTGTATAAAAAATATCAGTTTTCTGACTCAAAAGGGTCTTAAGGGCGTGAATATTCATTTTAACACTGGACTTAACAACCTCGTAGGAATCCGTGGCTCAGGAAAATCAACAATTATTGAGGCTGTCAGATATGTATTTGAAATAGATGCAGATGATGATAGGGATTATAAAAACGGTCTTATGAAAGACTTGACCGTATTGAAGATACTGTAAATGAGACAAAGGAACTACTAACCACTGTATATAATAGGTTGATGAATTTGCCGAAAATTTCAAAAAATACTTGAATTAATATGGATTTCATGTTACAATCTATTTAAATTCCAGTTGAGTTAGATTGAGTTGAGTTTAGGCGAGATGAGATGAGTTGAGTTGAGCAGGTAGTTATATTATTTGATGCAAGGCATTAATAATATAATTACTGTATTTACATTGTATGTTTTCATGCTGTATATCTGCGTCAATGAAACCAGGGTAACTCGTCCTGGTTTTTTGTTTTGTCATCTCATGTGCCTTATTTTGAGGAGGTATCATATGTATTATCCATCACTTGAACAGTATCAGGAATGGAGTGTTTCTTCAAAGGTTATACCTGTAAGCTATGAAATGAATGCCGATACCGAAACACCCATATCTCTTTTTAAAAAATTTTCTACAGACCAGTATTGCTATCTTTTTGAAAGTGTCGAAGGAGGAGAGAGATGGGCAAGATACTCATTCATGGGGAGAAAACCTTTAAGTATATTCAAAACAGTAAATGGAAATACATCCATACAGATGTACAATGAAGAAAAAAGAGTGAATAAAAATCCTATCAAGATCCTTAAAGAATTGCTTGAACAGCTAAAAAGCCGGACATTCAGCCATTTACCAAGATTTTATGGAGGAGTGGTAGGATATTTTAGTTACGATTTTGTCAGATATTATGAAAATATCGAGGATAAGAACATGGATGAAATAGGTTTGCCTGACTGTCATTTGATTATACCGGAAGAAGTAGTTGTTTTTGACCACCTAAAGCAAAAAATATATATCATTGTAAATACCATTCCGCAATATAGGCAAAATGTTTATAATGTTTATAATGAAGCTATTAAAAAAATTGACAATATTATATCTGAATTATCGGTTGAAGCCACAAGCAGCAGAAAGTTAAAAAATGATATAGCAAAAGCTAATATTGAATTTTCATGCAGTGTTTCTAAGGAACAATTCTGCAGTAATGTTAAAAAGGCAAAACAATACATCAAAGATGGGGATATTTTTCAGGTAGTCTTATCTCAAAGGTTGAAATCAAGGTATGATGGAGACCCCTTTGATGTCTATCGTATATTAAGAACCTTAAATCCTTCACCTTATATGTATTTTTTGAAATTTGACGATTACTCCATAGCCGGTGCTTCTCCCGAGATGCTGGTGCGCGTCGAGCAAGGGGTTGTGGAAACCTGTCCTATTGCAGGTACAAGACCCAGGGGAAAAAGTGCCGAAGAGGATGAAGTATTGGCAGATGAATTGCTGAAGGATGAAAAAGAAATTGCCGAACATATCATGCTTGTAGACCTGGGGCGCAATGATGTAGGCAGGGTGTGCGAGTTTGGAAGTGTAAAAGCCGAGAATCTCATGCACATAGAAAAATATTCCCACGTAATGCATATGGTGACAAACGTGCAAGGAATCCTGCGAAAGGATAAGTCGCCTGTTGATGTATTGACCGGACTGCTTCCGGCCGGTACAGTTTCAGGAGCACCCAAGGTACGGGCAATGGAAATTATTGAAGAAATTGAAAATCTCAAGCGGGGAGTTTATGCTGGAGCGATAGGATATATAGGGTTTGACGGCAACCTGGATACCTGCATAGCAATCCGCACGGCAATATTCAGGCAAGGATACGTCTATGTACAGGCAGGTGCAGGAATTGTTGCCGATTCAATCCCCGAAAAGGAATATGAGGAAACTTTAAATAAAGCACAGGCGTTGATAAGTGCGGTTAAAAAGGCGGGTGGAGCAGTATGATTCTAATTATCGATAATTATGATTCTTTTACCTATAACCTCTATCAATATGTTGGGAGTCTTTGCAGTGATATTGAGGTAATAAGAAATGATAAAATTACTATTGGGGAAATTGAGCAAAAGTGTCCAACGCACATTATTATTTCTCCGGGTCCCGGTTTCCCGGCTACAGCAGGAATCTCAATAGATGTCATAAAAAAATTTTATACTTCCATTCCCATTTTGGGTGTATGCCTGGGACATCAGGCCATTGGAGAGGCTTTTGGAGGAAAAATTGTCCATGCAAAAGAATTATTTCACGGAAAGTCATCGGTTGTCAATCTGGAAGAATGTCCTCTATTTAAGGGAATTCCTGAAAAAATAAGGGCTGCCAGGTATCATTCTTTAATCGTAGAAAAAGAGACACTACCACAAGACCTAAAGATTATTGCTTATACTGATGATAATGAAATTATGGGAGTATGTCACAGAAAATATCCTGTCTTTGGTATACAATTTCATCCCGAATCTATTATTACAGAATACGGGATGGATATTATAAAAAATTTTTTAGAGATTGGAAAAGATGAGATGAGAGGGAGATGAGTATGTTAAAATATGCTATTGCTCAATTGATAAAAGGGGAAAACCTTGCCGAGGAAGAAGCGTCAAGCGCCATGGAAATTATTATGGACGGTCAAGCCACTCCGGCGCAAATTGCAGGCTTTATTACAGCTTTACGGATGAAAGGCGAGACCATTGAAGAAATTACAGGATGCGCAAAAGTAATGAGGAAAAAAGCGCAAAATATTTTTCCAAAATTGGATTATTATATAGATACTTGCGGAACAGGCGGTGACGGTGCCCATACTTTTAATATTTCAACTGCAGCTGCTTTTGTTGCTGCGGCAGGAGGGGTGCCGGTGGCTAAACACGGAAACCGTTCGGTATCCAGTAAAAGCGGAAGTGCAGATGTGTTGGAAGCTCTAGGGGTAAATATCGAATTATCCCCTGAAGAAGTAAAAGAATGTATCGAGCATGTGGGCATAGGATTTATGTTTGCACCTGCATTTCACAAATCTATGAAATATGCGGCAGCTCCCAGAAAAGAACTGGGAATTAGGACCATATTTAATATACTTGGGCCGCTAACCAATCCGGCAGCAGCAAAGGGACAAATTCTTGGCGTATTTGATGCTCAGCTGGTACGTCCTCTTGCTCTTGTTTTACGCAATCTGGGTGTTGAAAGGGCAATGGTAGTACATGGAGCTGACGGACTGGATGAAATTACTCTGACAGGAGAAACCCTTGTGTGTGAATTGGATGAGAATGATATTAAAGAATATAGGATTGACCCACGGGATTACGGATTTAACTTGTGTTCCCATCAAGACCTCCAAGGTGGAGATGCTCAAACCAATGCCAAAATTATTTTAGATGTGCTTAATAACCAACAGGGGTACGCATTGGATGTTGTGATTTTAAATAGTGCAGCAGCCTTATACATTGGCAAGAAGGTACAAAGTTTACAAGAAGGGATTGCTAAAGCCAGGGAAATCATTGAGAGTGGAAAAGCAATGGAAAAGTTACAGCAATTAATTAGATTTACAAAGGAGTGATGATATGATTTTAGATAAGATTGTAGCACATAAGCTCAAACAGATTGAGAGAGAAAAGAGAATGGTTACCATTGATGAGTTGAAAGAGAAATTAAAAAATTCTAATATACCCGATACAAAAGACTTTTATAAGGCTTTAAATAAGCCGGATGGGATTTCAATGATTGCAGAGGTTAAAAAAGCTTCACCTTCCAAAGGTATTATATGCCATGATTTTGAACCCGTAAAAATTGCCCATACCTATTTTCAAAACAACGTTGAAGCGATTTCCGTTTTGACAGAATCAGAATTTTTTATGGGCAGTGACGAATATCTTGCACGAATCAGACAAAATGTACCCATCCCGCTTTTAAGAAAAGATTTCATTATTGATTGCTGGCAGGTTTATCAATCAAGGATGCTGGGAGCAGATGCTATTTTGCTCATCGTTTCCATACTGGATGATGAAAAGTTGAAAAAGTTCCAAATCATTGCTAACATTCTCGGAATGCAGTGTCTTGTGGAAGTACACGATGAAAGAGAAGTAGAAAGGGCCTTGCAATGCGGGGCTAAAATCATAGGAATTAATAACCGGAATCTTAAAACCTTTGAAACATCTCTTTCGACAACAGAAAGGCTTATAAAATTAATTCCAAAGGATATTTTAGTTGTAAGCGAAAGTGGAATTAAAGATTACAATGATATGAATACGCTTAGACAGTTGGGAGTTAGTGCAGTTTTAATAGGGGAAACCTTGGTGAAATCGGCATGCATTCAGGAAAAAATTGCAGAGCTGAGGTATGGAATAGGAGCGTAAGGGTTATGGTAAAAATCAAAATATGCGGTTTGACCAGTGTAAGGGATATACTTTTTGTGAACCAGTACCATCCTGATTACGTAGGCTTTGTTTTTGCCGACAGCAGAAGAAAAGTCACGCCATACATTGCCAGAGAAATGATTGGGTTGCTGTCACCTTCTATTAAGAAGGTTGGTGTGTTTGTGAATGAACACATAGAAAAAGTCAATGAAATCAGTGAGATATGTCAACTGGACATTGTTCAACTGCATGGTAATGAAACACCGTATTATTGCTTGCAAGTCAATAAACCGGTCTGGAAAGCCGTAAGGGTTAAAGATGCTAAAAGCCTGGATGTTATCAAAGAGTACGGAAGTGTAGATGCCATTTTGCTTGATACCTTTTCAGAAAAGCAATATGGGGGGACAGGGACGATATTTGACTGGGACATGGTAAAACAGGCGGGTATAGACCAAAAAATTGTTCTTGCCGGCGGTTTGAATGCGGCAAATGTAACTTCTGCAATAAAAGCTGTCCGTCCCTATTGCGTAGACGTCAGCAGCAGTGTAGAAACAGATGGCATAAAAGATGGAGCGAAAATTAAAGAATTTATTGATAGGGTAAGATTGGAGGATAAGAATTATGTATAACTGGAAAGGGAGATTCGGAGTATTCGGAGGGCAATATGTTCCTGAAACCTTAATGAATGCGCTCATAGAATTAGAAGAACAGTATGATAAATATAAAGATGATCCTGATTTTAGAAAGGAACTGGATTACTACCTTAGGGAATACTGCGGCAGGGAAACTCCGTTATATTTTGCGCAAAGGCTTACGGAATACCTGGGAGGAGGGAAAATTTACCTGAAACGTGAGGATTTGAACCATACGGGGGCACATAAAATTAATAATGTGTTAGGTCAGATATTGCTGGCTAAAAAAATGGGCAAAAAAAGAATCATTGCAGAAACCGGTGCCGGCCAGCATGGTGTTGCAACTGCAACAGTAGCTGCAATGTTTGGTCTGCAGTGTGAAATATATATGGGCGCAGAAGATGTGGAAAGGCAGGCATTAAACGTCTTCAGGATGAAATTGCTGGGTGCCAAGGTCAATGCTGTACACTCGGGAACTTCAACCTTAAAAGACGCAACCAATGAAGCAATGAGGGACTGGGTGGCAAATGTGGAAAATACTTTCTATGTAATAGGTTCCGTAGTAGGGCCGCATCCTTATCCTACCATAGTCAGGGATTTTCAACGGATTATTGGCGACGAAGTTAAAAAACAGATACTTCAAAAAGAAAACCGCCTCCCGGACTATATCATTGCCTGTGTTGGAGGAGGAAGCAATGCAATGGGAATTTTTTATCCGTTCCTCGAAGATAAGGATGTTAAACTAATAGGGACAGAAGCAGCAGGTATGGGGTTAGACACCGACCGGCATGCCGCAACCCTGGCCAAGGGGAAAATCGGCGTACTGCACGGAATGATGTCATATTTTTTACAGGATGAAGACGGGCAAATAGACCCTGTGTATTCAATTTCAGCAGGACTGGATTATCCTGGAATAGGCCCTGAACACGCATACTTAAAAGACAGCGGCAGGGCACAATATGTAAGCATTACAGACAAAGAAGCCCTGGATGCATTTCAACTGCTGTCAAATCTTGAAGGCATTATACCTGCACTGGAAAGCTCCCATGCAATTGCCTATGCAATGAAGCTTTGCCCTGCTACAAGTAAAAATAATATTATTATTGTAAACTTATCGGGCAGGGGAGACAAGGATGTCTATACTGTTGCAAAAGTGTTAGGGGTGAATTTAGATGACAAGAATTGAGAGAAAATTTGAAATTTTAAAAGCAAATAACCAAAAGGCATTAATAACCTATATTACAGCCGGAGACCCTGATCTGGAGGTCACAAAACAACTGGTATTGGAGATGGAAAGGAAAGGGGCCGATATCATTGAGCTGGGAATTCCCTACTCTGATCCGGTGGCAGACGGACCGGTTATACAGAGGGCGGCACAAAGGGCATTGTCAAAAAAGATAAAAATCAAAAACATCATGGATATGGTACGGGAGATAAGAAAAGAAACACAAATTCCCCTTTTATACCTGCTGTATTTCAACTGCATGCTTCAATACGGAATCGAAAAATTTATTTCAGAATGTTCGGAAGCCGGTATAGACGGACTTATCATCCCGGATCTTCCTTATGAAGAAAGCAAGGATGTGAAGGATATTGCTGCAAGATACAATGTAAATATTATTTCTTTGATTGCACCTACCTCTACGGGAAGAATTAAAAAAATTGCACAGGACGCAAAGGGCTTTATCTATTGTGTATCCTCTACAGGGGTTACCGGGACGAGGGAACAATTTAAAACAAATTTTTATGAATTTATGGAAGAAATAAAAAAATACAGCGACACCCCTAAAGCAATAGGTTTTGGCATATCATCGCCGGAACAGGCAAAGGAAATCAAGAATTATTGTGAGGGAGTAATTGTAGGCAGCGCAATTGTCCGAATAATAGAAGACTATAACCAATCTTCAGAAGTAATTGATAAGATTGGTGAGTTTGTGAGCCAATTAAAAGCAGCTTTGAATAGATAAGCATTTAATAAAATTATTAACAATTTGTAAAGAATTCAAAAGGTTATATATTGAATCCGTTGATATATGGTATAATAATAAGGGTATCACACCAGTGTGATGCCCTATTATTATGGATAGCTGCAGGGGGGATATTATGACAAATTCCATAAAAATTCTTGTTGTCGATGATGATTACAATATTTGTGAATTGATACGGCTGTACTTAGAAAAAGAAGGCTATGAGGTAATCGTAGCATATAATGGCTCAAAGGCACTGGAGATTTTTAAATCGGAAGCACCATCGCTGGTGATTCTGGACATTATGCTGCCCGGCATGGACGGATGGCAGGTTTGCAGGGAGATACGGAGAATCAGCAATATACCCATCATTATGCTTACAGCCAAGGGAGAGACCTTTGACAAGGTTTTAGGGCTGGAACTGGGTGCCGATGACTACATGGTCAAGCCCTTTGAAACCAAGGAGTTGGTTGCAAGAATAAAAGCGGTTCTAAGAAGGTATGAGCATAAGCCTGCCGAAGTAAAGGAAGTCGTATTTCCCAATCTTGTTGTAAATCTTTCAACCTATCAATTGAAAGTGAACGGAAAAGAGATGGAAATTCCGCCCAAAGAACTTGAACTTTTGTACTTTCTTGCTTCCCATCCGAACAAGGTTTTCACGCGTGAACAGCTTTTGCAGGAAGTGTGGGGATTCGACTATTTTGGCGACTCTCGTACGGTAGATGTACATATAAAACGCTTAAGGGAAAAATTGGATAGCGAGGAACAGGTATGGCAGTTGAAGACTGTCTGGGGCGTAGGATATAAATTTGAGGTGAAATAATTTGTTTAAAAGTATATTTAGCAAGTTGCTGTCGGTGTATTATTTAATCATATTAATTTCTTTTATTATTCTTGGAACCTTGCTTTTCAGTCTGCTGGGAGACTATGTTACTTCTGAAAGGGAAGAAGTTTTAAGATATACAGGTGAAAAAATTAATGAAATAACATCTGTCTTAATTGAGAATAACAGCCCTGTCGTAGAAAGGTTATATAGGATGAATATAGAGTCTTACGGCGCAAATACGCAATCATTAATCATAGTGATTGACCAGACCGGTGAAATATTTGCCACATCCGGTTACCATTACAAATCTATAGAAGGGCAGAAGCTGAGCAAGGAACAATATGGGGATGTTTTGCTTGGAAAGAACATCAAAAAAATCGGGAATTTTGAAGGAATGTTCAGCCAGACGGTTTTAACCATTGGCATGCCGTTAAAATATAATAATGAAATTGTAGGAGGGGTTTTTTTAAACACCCCTATTCCTGAAATTAACAGAGTTCGGTATGATGTCTTTAAATTATTTATGATTTCTGTATCTGCAGCCATTTTTATCGCTTTCATTTTAATATTCTTTTTATCGAAAAGAATTTCAAACCCCTTAAAAATGATCAATAAGGCAGCAAAGACAATTGCAGATGGGCAGTTTGAAAACAGGGTTTTAGTTACTTCAAAAGACGAGATTGGAGAACTGGCAAAAACATTCAACAGCATGGCTGAATCACTGCAAAATTTGGAAAATATGAGAAGAAGTTTTATTGCAAATGTTTCTCATGAGCTTAGAACTCCTATGACAACCATTCAGGGATTTATAGAAGGAATTATAGATGAAACCATTCCGCAGGACAAGCAAAACAAATATTTAACCATCGTATTGGATGAGATAAAAAGACTATCAAGGCTGGTAAATGACCTTCTAGATCTGGCTAAAATGGAAGCAGGGGAAAAACAGCTTGACATCCGGGAATTTGATATCAATGAATTGATCAGGATAGCAATTATAAAGTTTGAAAATCGGATTATGCAGAAAGACATACACATCAATGCCCATTTTGAAGATGAACACTGTATGGTTAAAGCGGATATGGACAGCATTCAGAGGGTAGTTACCAACCTGCTTGATAATGCCATTAAATTCTCTGATAATAAGGGGGTAATTGATATCAGCGTGGAGAGCAAGGGGAATAAGGTGTATGTATCCATTAAAGATGACGGTATAGGAATTGATGAACAGGAACTTAAATATATCTGGGACCGGTTTTATAAAACTGATAAGTCCAGGAGCAAAGACAAGACGGGTACCGGATTAGGCCTTGCAATCGTGAAAAATATTATCCACCAGCACGGCCAGGAAATATTTGTCGAAAGCAAGATTGAAGAATACACCAAGTTTACCTTTACCCTTCAAAAAGCCTGAATATGTAATTATTCAGCAATTGATAAACATTCTTCCATACCTATAATCGTTTACAATCTGTTCATATTTTTTTAAAAAAGATATTTTAAAATGTAGTTAAAAGGGTAAAAAATATGTAAGGAGGTATAAAACAAATGGATGAATTCAACAATTATCAATGGAATAAAGATGATTTTGAAAAAGATATGACTCGTAAAGGTCCAATTATATTTAGCCATACACAAACTTATTATACTGAAAACTATTCACAAAAAAAGAAGAAAAAACGTTTTCCGTTAAATTACATTACTGTTGCAATCATTAGTGCGATAATCGGAGGCTTAATCTTTGGGGCGACTTTTGCATTTATGAATCCAATTTTAAACAAAGATGCTATCTCCAATGCTCCAAAATCAGCATTACTACCTGCTGATGACAATAATCAAAATAGCAGCCAGAGGGATACCGGCAAAAAAGACTCAGGGGAAAACAATGCAGCAACTGTGGCACCTAAAGCAGTTACTCAAAATAATAATAGAAAAGAACTATCGGTAGTAGATATTGCCAAAAAAGCAGGACCTGCAGTAGTAGGTATTGTGAATAAGGTTCAGACAAGAGGATTTATCCGTGAAACTGTTGAACAGGGCAGCGGTTCAGGAATTATCATTAGTGCCGACGGTTACATTATAACCAATAACCATGTAGTGGATGGAGCTAGTGAAGTAACAGTTATACTAAGTAACGGTAAAAAATATGATGCAAAATTGATTGGTAAAGATCCAAAGACTGACCTTGCAGTTATTAAGATTGATGCAAAAGATTTGCATTATGCTGAATTGGGGGATTCTTCCACTTTGGAAGTGGGTGAACTTGCCGTTGCCATTGGGAATCCGTTAGGTCAGGAATTTGCCGGTTCTGTTACTGTTGGAGTCATCAGCGCACTAAATAGGACTATAAAGATAGAAGGCAGACAGCTTACATTAATTCAGACCGATGCAGCAATTAATCCAGGTAATTCCGGTGGGGCACTTGTCAATTCCTATGGAGAGGTTATTGGAATCAATACAGTAAAAATGGCGGCCACCGGTGTTGAAGGATTAGGATTTGCCATCCCTATTAATGAAGCAAAACCTATTATTGAACAGCTTATCGCGCACGGATATGTGAAAGGGAGACCTTTAATCGGTATTAGCGGAAGAGATATAACTTCAGAAATTGCAAGTATGTATAATTTACCGGAAGGGATTTATGTAATCCAAGTTACCCCATACAGCGGAGCTGAACTTGCCGGCATCCAACCCGGTGATGTCATTACCAAGTTTAACGGGCAGCCTGTCAAAACCATGGAGGAGCTCAATGCATTAAAGGAAAAATTTAAAGCCGGCGACCAAATTGAGTTAGAAGTCAACCGCCAAGGTGAAGTTAAAAAGTTTAAAGTAAAACTTTCTGAAGAAAAATAATTCAGTAAACAACATATTTAGTATTACTTATATAGAAGTATCCTAGTATCCTAATTCTAGTATCCTAATATTAGGATATTTTTTTTGTAAATATTATTAAATAAGTTTAAAACTAATTATACAAGCATACATTATAAACATTATAAAATGATTATAAAATGATTAGTCTTTTTAGTTTTGTGGTAATAAATAGTTGCCAATATTAGGAATGGAGGAATTTGGTTTGGAACAGAAACAATCATTGAAAATATTAGTTGTATCCGCTGAGGTGGTACCCTTTGCCAAGTCTGGAGGATTGGCTGATGTAGCTGGCTCACTGCCTCAGGTTTTAGCTGCCAAAGGGAATGATGTAAGGATTGTCATGCCGCGATATAGAGAAATTACTCAAGAAATGCACTATATTACTGATTTTCCGGTCCAAATGGACTGGAGAAGAGAAACCTGCATTATCCGCAGGTCACAAATAGGGTGCAATTCAAAGGGAGAGACAAAGGAAATACCGGTATATTTTGTTGATAGCTACCATTATTTTGATAGAGAAGGAATGTACTGTCATTTGGATGACGGCGAAAGATTTGCCTTTTTTTGCAAGGCGGTTCTTCACATGCTTCCTAAGATAAACTTCCAACCGGATGTCATACATTGCAATGACTGGCATACGGGCCCCATTACTTTTTTATTAAAGCATAAATTTAAAACAGACCCCTTTTATAAAAACATAGCCACTGTTTTTACAATCCATAACCTGCAATACCAAGGGAATTATTCAAAGGATATTTTAAAAGTCTTTGACATAGATGAATCCTATTTTAACCCTGAGCAGCTTGAATTTTATGGCCGGTTCAGTTTTATAAAGACAGGAATACTATATGCTGATGTCATTAATGCGGTAAGTGAAACCTATGCCAAAGAAATACAGACTCCGGAATTTGGTGAGTTGTTGGATGGAGTGTTAAGAAAAAGGTCGAAGGACTTATATGGAATTGTTAACGGAATAGGTGCTGAACAATTTAATCCCAATAGCGATCCTATGATATATAAAAATTATGATGTAAATCATATAGAATTAAAAAAAGATAATAAACATGGATTACAAAAAGAAGCAGGTCTTCCGCTGAAAGATGTACCATTAATTGGGTTAGTCCATCGCTTGGTAGAGCAAAAAGGTTTGGATTTGATTATTGACGTTTTCGATGAGCTGATGAATTTTGATGTCCAGTTTGTAGTATTAGGCTTAGGAGATCTCTATTATGAACGGATGTTTAAAAAATTACAGGAAAAATATCCGGATAAGGTTGCAGCATTTTTTGAATTTAATGAGGCCCTTGCACACAAGATATACGCAGGAGCCGATATTTTCCTGATGCCATCCCGCTTTGAACCCTGCGGGCTGGGGCAGCTGATAAGCTTAAAGTATGGGACTATTCCTATCGTTAGAGCGGTAGGGGGATTAGTAGATACAATACAAGATTTTAACTTAGGAACTGCAACAGGAAATGGTTTTGTATTTGAGGAATATTCGCCTGAGGCATTTTTCCAAGCAGTAAAAAGATGCTTGTCAATTTACAATGATAGAAAGGATTTATGGGATAATCTTGTGAAATCGGCATTGACTTCTGATTATTCATGGGATAAGCAGGCAGAGAAATATATTCATTTATTCCGTTTGGCAACAGAAAAAAACAAATTGAAAATTTTTCAAGAATCGTGTAAAATCTAATTCAATACAATTTATGATTTATGAATGGAGGTTGACTTATGCCGTTACCATCAAAAAATCCAGAAAAAAAATATACTTATGAAGATTACTTGAATTGGCCGGAAGAAGAAAGATGGGAAATTATTGATGGAATAGCTTATATGCAGGCAGCTCCTTCGCGAATTCATCAGGAAATTCTTATGGAATTATCAAAACAGATAGCAAATTATTTAACAGGGAAACCCTGTAAAGTTTATCCTGCTCCTTTTTGCGTTAGACTGCCTAAAGGTGACGAAAAGAGCGACAAAGATATTAAAAACGTTGTAGAACCGGATATTACGATAGTATGTGATCCCTCAAAGCTTGATGAAAAAGGCTGCAATGGCGCTCCAGATATGATAATTGAAATCATGTCACCGTCATCGGGAAAAAAAGACCGGGTGGAAAAGTTCAATAAATATGAAAAGGCTGGAGTTAGAGAATATTGGGTAGTTGAGCCGGACGAAAAGCTGGTAAGCGTATTTGTTTTGCAGGAAAACAAGAGATATGGCAGGCCTGAAATGTATACTGACGAAGATAAGGTTCAGGTATCAATTTTTCCTGACCTTATTATTGATTTAAAATCAGCCTTCTTATCCAAGTAACCTGGAAAGTTTCGAACGGTTCTTAGAAACTTAAGAACCGTTCGAAACCACATCGGATGCTTTATTTACAAAATCACACAAATGACTTATCTGGCACTGGGCACATTTTGGCCTTCGTGCATCACAGACTGCTCTGCCGTGATAAACCAGCTGATGGCAAAATTTTGACCAGTAATCTTTAGGGACTATTTCCATTAAGTCAAACTCAATCTTGACAGGGTCAGTATTTTTGGTAAGCCCTATACGATTGGACAGGCGTTTAGCATGAGTATCAACTACAATCCCGGGTATACCAAAAATATCTCCTAAAACCAGATTGGCTGTTTTTCTTCCCACGCCGGGGAGTTTTAACAAATCTTCCAGATTGTTTGGCACTTTGCCGCCGAATTCTTCTATTATCATCTTACAGCAATTGATGATATTCCTTGCCTTATTCCGGAAAAAACCTGTGGATTTAATATCCTGTTCCAATTCAGCAATATCTGCATTTGCAAAATCATAAACATTTTTATATTTTTGGAAAAGATCCTTGGTTACCACGTTAACCCTTGCGTCGGTGCACTGGGCTGCAAGCTGCGTGGCAATCAGTAATTGCAGCGGATCTTTATACTCTAAGGAGCAGTCGGCATCCTCATATAATTGATCAAAAATTTTTCGTATTTCCAGCACCTTATCTATTTTATCTCTAAATTCTTTTTTCATGTCTCTTACCTCCATAAAGATTTAGCTGCTATGTTTTTCTTCTTTTTTTTAAAAAGCGAGGAACTGATGGCAATTGCTACTGCAATAGAACCGGCTATAAAGATAGTTTCCACTCCCTTACTGACAGCAGCAGCATAATTGTTTTGGACCAGTTCAAACATAGTATAGTATAGCCCTGCCCCTGGTACTAAAGGAATAATGCCGGATGTCAGAAAGATGGTTACGGGCATTTTAAATTGTCGTGCGAAGAATTCACTTAATAGCCCTACTACCAAAGCACCGACAAAACTTCCAAGTACTATAGCCTGATGGATATTAAAAAAATAGATATATACCAGCCAGCCGCTAGTTCCAATTAAACCTGTTATAAATATTGATTTTTTAGGAGCATTAAAAATATATGCAAAAAAGATGGTTGCAAAATAGGAGAATAATATCTCATAAATTAAATCATACATACAAGCCTCCTTGGAGCAACAGCCATATTCTAAGTATGATACCAACTCCCGAAGCTATGGAGACAGCTATTAAAAGTGCTTCTACAATACGTGTCGTACCGGAAACGAGGTCACCATATATTGTGTCGCGAATAGCACTAGTTATAGCCAGTCCGGGTAATAAAGGCATTATGGATCCTATGATAATTTTATCAACATTTCCTAAATTTAATACTCCGGAAAAAAATACAGCAACAATGGCAGATATTGAACCTCCTGTCAAATTTACTAAAAAAGAGGATATGCCCTTGTTTAGCAATATAATGGCTGCCAGTTGAATCAAGGCGCCACAAAAAGCAGCAATGATGCCGTCCCATAATGAACCACCAAGGAGCAAGGCAAAAAAACCGGAAGAACACCCGGCAACAAAAGTTAAAAATACTTTGTCGGGGGGAGGTTCAATATTTAGTTGTTCCAGAGAATGTAATGCCTGGCCAATTGTAATATCCCCCTGGACAAATTGACGTGAAATGTTATTAACCTGATAAACTTTAGATAAGTTAGTAGTCCTGGTTTTTACTCTTTTAATGGTGGTATAGTGTTCACGGTTTTTGGTTTGGATAGAAACAAAAATTCCGGTAGGAGTTGCAAAAGTATTAACGCTTTTTATATCCGTCGCACTGCAAATACGCTCCATGGTATCTTCTACCCTATAAGTTTCTGCGCCATTTTCCAGCATAATTTGTCCTGCTAAAATTACCAGCCTGATAATATCTTTATCATCCATTTCATATATCATATTTTTCACCACATTATTATTTTTTCATTATATAAATTATATTCTATTTTGGGGATATTTTAAACCAAATCTCAAATTATTATAAAAGGCTTGTAAATAAAAAATTTTATAAGTATAATATGTATAAACATAAATGAAATCTATAAGTTTACGGTTAATAATTCAAAAAATTATATCGGGATAAGCCTAAAATCACCGTCCATGGTGGTTTTCCGGCCGCAGCATTCCATACATGATGCTGCTTACCTGCCACAATGGATGTAATATATTTATTATTTTTTATATAGTAAATACTAATATCATATGACCCGTAAACTATTAACAAATTATATAAGAAAGGGTGTTAAAAATGTATAGTACACAAGAAGTAAAAAAAATTGATCCAGAAGTCGCAGAAGCCATAGAATTGGAAGTGAACCGGCAAAGGAATAAAATTGAACTTATTGCTTCAGAAAATTTTGTTAGTCCTGCAGTGATGGAAGCGATGGGAACACCGCTAACGAATAAATATGCAGAAGGCTACCCGGGTAAAAGATACTACGGCGGTTGTGAATATGTTGATATTGTAGAAAGATTAGCTATAGAAAGGGCCAAGGCTATTTTTGGAGCAGACCATGCCAATGTCCAGCCTCACTCCGGTGCCCAGGCAAATACGGCAGTTTATTTTTCCGTTTTAAAACCGGGGGATACTATTTTAGGAATGAATCTTGCCCATGGCGGCCATCTGACCCATGGAAGTCCGGTAAACATTTCCGGTACATACTATAAAATTGTGCCTTATGGAGTAGATGAGAAGACACAAACCATTAATTATGATGAAGTAAGGAGACTGGCAAAAGAAACCCGGCCTAAACTTATTGTTGCCGGTGCCAGTGCATACCCCAGGACGATTGATTTTGCAGCTTTTAGTGAAATTGCAAACGAAGTTGGGGCTTATCTTATGGTTGATATGGCACATATAGCAGGCCTGGTAGCAGCGGGACTCCATCCCAATCCTGTGCCTTATGCTCATTTTGTAACAACAACTACCCATAAAACTCTGAGAGGGCCAAGAGGCGGAATGATCCTATGTAAAGAAGAGTTCGCCAAAGCTGTTGATAAAGCGGTATTCCCCGGTATCCAGGGTGGTCCGTTGATGCATGTTATTGCTGCCAAAGCCGTTTGCTTTAAAGAGGCACTAAGTGAAGACTTTAAAAACTATCAGAAACAAATTGTCAAAAATGCTTCCGCACTATCTCAGGCTTTGATTAATGAAGGCTTTAACCTTGTTTCAGGCGGAACGGATAATCATTTAATGCTGATTGATTTGCAAAATATGAATGTCACCGGAAAAGTTGCTGAAAAAATGCTGGATGAAGTAGGGATTACCGTTAATAAAAATGCAATTCCTTTTGACCCTCAAAGCCCATTTATTACAAGCGGTATCAGGATAGGTACTCCCGCCGTTACATCCCGGGGAATGAAAGAAAAGGATATGGCTGAAATTGCAAAATTGATTAAACTAACCATTACGGAATTCGACAGCAAGAAGGAAGAAGTGATGGGAAGGGTAAAGGCTCTATGTGAAAAATATCCATTGTACTGATTTTAGCGGAGAATGAGTAATGTATTAAGGGCGATTTATCTAATAAAGGCGGAGAGGTGTATGACACAACCCCTGGCAGATAGAATAAGACCTACTGCTCTTGAAGATGTTGTAGGACAGGAACATTTGTTAGGAAAAGGAAAGATTTTAAATAGAATTTTATCATCCGGACAGGTACCCAATATGATATTTTACGGGCCTCCAGGCACCGGAAAAACAACAGTTGCCAATATAGCGGCTCATTTATCCAACAAAAAATTGTATAAACTTAATGCTACAAATGCTTCTGTAAGTGATATCAAGAATATTATAGAAGACCTGGACAGCCTGATTGCCATAAATGGAGTACTGTTGTATCTGGATGAAATACAGAACTTTAACAAGAAGCAGCAGCAGTCGCTATTAGAATTTATGGAAAACGGCAAGATTACTCTTATCGCGAGTACAACCGAAAACCCATACTTTTATATCTATAATGCTATCTTAAGCAGGGCCACGGTATTTGAATTTAAATTGCTTGAAAAAAAAGACATTATTATCGCATTAAAGCGGGCAATTGAAATTGTAAAACAGGACTTGAAAGATAAATTTATAAGTTATGATGAGAGAGCCATTGACCATATCGCTGAAGTTAGCAATGGGGATTTAAGAAAAGCCATTAATGCTGTTGAACTTGCTGTTTATTGTGCGCAAGCCGATAGTAAGGATACAGTACATGTTAACATGGATATTGCACAGGAATGTACACAAAAAAAAGCTTCCAATTATGATAAATCCGGAGACAGCCACTATGATATCCTGAGTGCTTTTCAGAAATCCATCAGAGGAAGTGACCCGGATGCGTCCCTTCATTATCTTGCAAGACTGATATCGGCAGGGGATATGTTTTCCATTTGCAGAAGATTGCTGGTAATTGCATCAGAGGATATCGGACTGGCGTATCCTACTGCTGTTACAATCGTTAAAAGCTGTGTAGATGCGGCGCTGCAATTGGGACTGCCGGAGGCGAGAATACCACTGGCGCAGGCTGTGCTGGTACTGGCTACCGCACCCAAATCCAATTCTGTAATCACAGCCATAGATGCAGCGCTGAGGGATGTAGAGACAAAAAATATCGGAGACATTCCTCCGCATCTTAAAGATGCCCATTATGGAGGCGCTGCAAAATTAGGCAGGGGCATAAACTATAAATATCCGCATAATTACGAGAATAATTATGTGGAACAGCAATATTTACCTGATAGTCTAATAAATGCTGTTTATTATGTACCGGGCAAAAACAAAATGGAAGACCAGATAGCACAGTATCGTAAAATTATGAAAAACAAATAAAAGAACCAGGGGGACAGGGATATTGATGAATGGGACAGAATTATGGAATTAACGAAACCTGTCCCTTTGATTTTGTTTACAAAGTTGACTATACATTATTACGGGTCTATAACAAATCATGCGTTGCTTGTATTAGAGAATGATGAGGGGGAATCTTGGATGAGAGAAAAAAACAAGAATAATATTTCTAATACCCTGTTTCATTGGCATAACTTTCGTTTGACACTTGTTTTCGAAGGAGTCATAGTAGGTTTATTATCTGGCTTATTAGTGGTATTGTATCGGTTTTTACTAGAAGAAACAGGCATTTTATCAAAAAATATATATTTTTATTTAACACGCCATCATTGGCTGATTCCTGTTTGGCTTATCATCTTACTGGTAATAGGTTATATATTAGGAATACTAATCAAAAAAGAACCGATGATTAGCGGAAGTGGGATTCCGCAGGTAGAAGGGGTGTTACTGAGACGTCTTCGTATGAATTGGTGGAAAGTAATTATCGGAAAATTTATTGGCGGTGTTTTATCTATCGGCGCAGGACTATCATTGGGCAGAGAGGGTCCTTCCGTGCAAATAGGCGCTGCTGTTGGCCAAGGGTTTAGCCGTACATTTAAGAGAATAAAAATTGAGGAAAAATATCTTATTACCAGTGGAGCTAGTGCAGGATTGGCGGCTGCGTTCAATGCTCCTTTAGCAGGAGTAATTTTTGCGTTAGAGGAAGTACATAAGAATTTTTCTCCTCTGGTTTTACTTTCTGCAATGTCAGCATCCCTTACAGCAGACTTTGTTTCAAAAAAATTTTTTGGATTAAAGCCAGTTTTTAATTTTAATCGTCTTTCGGTTTTACCGTTAAACTTTTATCTATATTTAATATTGTTAGGCATTATTATTGGCATATGTGGAGTGTTTTTTAACCGGACGCTGCTTAAGACGCAAGATATGTATGCAAAGCAAAAATGGCTTCCGGCTCAATTCAGGCTGTTGCTTCCTCTATTGGTTGCAGGATTTTTAGGACTGTTGTTGCCACAAGTATTAGGCGGAGGACATGAATTAATTGTTTCTTTAGTTGAAGACGGTTTTACACTAAAAGTACTTATTATCCTGTTGGTGGTAAAATTTCTTTTTACAATGTTGAGCTATGGTTCAGGAGCTCCCGGAGGAATATTTCTGCCGTTGTTAGTCATTGGAGCTTTAACAGGAAATATATATGGAAATATACTTGTTAAAGCATTTCATATTAATAATGAATATGTGAATAATTTTATCATCCTTGCTATGGCAGGATATTTTACTGCTATTGTAAAAGCACCTATTACAGGAAGTATTCTAATAACAGAGATGACGGGTTCCTTTCAGCACTTATTGGCCTTAAGCGTTGTTTCTATTACTTCCTATATTACAGCTGATATTTTGCGCTCGCAGCCTATTTATGAATCTCTTTTAGAAAAATTTCTGCAACGCAACAGTAATAACGAATTCGTCGGCGATAATAATCAGTGTGTAATTTTGGAAGTAGCAGTATATTTAGGGACAGTTTTAGACGGCAAAAGAATAAAAGATATAAATTGGCCTCAGCATTGTTTACTGGTGGGAGTTAAAAGAGGAGAAAAAGAAATCATTCCTAAAGGTGACACTACCATTTGTGCAGGAGATTATTTAATTGTACTAACCAATGAAGAAAATGCTGCAAAAGTAAAAGAGGAATTATTGCAAATGGCATCAAAAAGCATTATATCAAAGTGACTTATCAGGTATATCAAAGGGACGGTTCTTTTGATATATCAAAAGAACCGTCCCTTTGATATTATAAAATTAATAGGCATTAAGCCTTTTTTTTTTGCATAAATTTATTATGACATAGAACACCCAAAAGGGGGTTAGGCAGTGGGAAAGAAAAATACTAGAAATAATAAAGAGAAAAAAGATGTGAAAGACATAAAAGAAAAAGTCAGCGATATATTAGAACTCCCAAGGGAAATCATTTTAGACGTCCCTAAACTGATTTTTATAGGTAATAAAGACCTTTCAATAGAAAACTATAAAGGAATTATTGAATATAGTGATAAGCTGATTAGAGTAAATACCAATTCCCATATGCTCAAGATAACCGGACAAAAACTTGAAATAAAAACCATTACAGCTGAAGAAATCATTATTGCAGGAGAAATATCGACAGTAGAGTTTATCGCTTAGGGGTGAAAAAATGTTGCTGGTCAATTTATTCAATTTTTTAAGAGGGTATATCGTTATATTAGTGGAGGGATATTTTCTTGAAAAATTTATCAATATTTGTACCCGGCGGGGAATATATTTATGGGATGTTAAGAAAATAAATAGTTGTACCATGAAGTTGAAAATAAGTATAAGAGGATTTAAGGCTCTTCGACCAATTGCTTATAAAACAAAATGTAGAGTTAAAATACTTGCAAAAAAAGGAACCCCTTTTATATTGTATAGGTATAGAAAAAGAAAGACCTTTATGATTGGGGTTTTATTATTTTTTGTTCTATTATGGTACATGACGTCTTTTATATGGGTTATAGAGGTGGTAGGCAATGAAAACATAGTTAGAGAAGAAATTATCATGTATTTACAACAATGTGGCTTGAAGGTTGGAGCATCTAAAATCGGATTGGATACGGATATTATTGAAAATGAAATGATGCTGAGATTAAGTCAATTGTCCTGGATAGGTATAGAAATCAAAGGAACAAAAGCGGTTGTTGAAGTAAAAGAAAGAAAATTGCCTCCTGAAATGGTGGAAAAACACATTCCATGTAATATTATTGCTTCTAAAGATGGAGTAATAAAAAGTATGATTGTTAAAAGCGGTCAACCGGTGGTGAAGAAAGGAGATACTATAGAAAAGGGGCAGTTATTGGTGAGTGGGGTCATAGACAGCAAGGTGGAAGGGATAAGATATATTCATTCCATAGCATCCGTAAAGGCAAGGACATGGTATGAGAAATCAAAAGAGGTTCATTTAACCAGACTCAAGAGAATAAAAACAGGTAATAAAATAACACAGGTGTCATTGAAATTTTTAGATAATAAAATAAATTTATTTCTGGATAGTAGTATTCCTTATGCAAATTATGATAAAATTACATATAGTAAGGAATTAAGCATAGGAAAAGACTATGTACTTCCGGTGATACTGGAAAGCAACACTTTTGAAGAGGTGAAAATAGAAGAAGAAAAGATAGGATTAGAGGATGCAATTTCGGAAGCAGCACAGCAGTTATATGAAGATACTAAAAAGGAACTTGCTTCTGATGCTCAAATATTAAACCAAAAAGCAGACCACATATTTGTTGATGACGACACTGTAGTCGTTAAATTATTGATAGAATCCATTGAAGAAGTAGGCATGCAAGAGGAAATTATAAAAAATTAGGAGGAATTCTTTTGAGCAGCATAACAGAAAAAACTCTCGAAGTAGACAGAATGGAACAAATAATCAATGTATTCGGGAGCTTTGATGAAAATATCAGGATCATAGAAGACAAGTTTGATGTGAAAGTCTTGAACCGTGGCACTGAATTGAAAATAATTGGTGAAGAAAATAAAGCAAATAACGCAGAAAAGGTTCTGAAAGGCCTGTTAAATCTCTCTGCACGGGGAGAGAGCATTAATGAACAGAATGTAAGATACATTATCTCATTGGTGGATGAAGGGCATGAAGATAAGATAAATTCTCTGGGGGAAGACTGTATATGTTTAACTTCCCGGGGTAAGCCTATAAAAACTAAAACATTAGGACAAAAGAAGTATATAGATGCCATTAAAAAGAATGTTGTCGTTTTTGGTGTTGGACCTGCCGGTACAGGGAAAACATATCTTGCAGTTGCAATGGCTGTCACGGCTTTCAGAAACAAAGAGGTAAATAGAATTATTCTTACCCGGCCTGCTGTAGAAGCAGGAGAGAAATTAGGCTTTCTTCCGGGAGATTTGCAGAATAAGGTGGACCCATATCTAAGACCGCTTTATGATGCACTATATGACATGCTTGGTGTAGAAACCTATCAAAAATATTTAGAAAGAGGAATGATAGAAGTTGCTCCTCTTGCTTATATGCGAGGCCGGACTCTTGATGATTCTTTTATCATTTTAGACGAAGCACAAAATACCACTCCTGAACAAATGAAAATGTTCCTAACAAGAATCGGATTTGGTTCAAAGGCAATTATCACAGGGGATGTAACGCAGGTTGATTTGCCCCGGGGGAAGCGGTCAGGGCTGAAAGAAGCTATTAAAGTTCTAAAAAATATAGAAGGTATTGAATTTTCTTATCTAACCGATAGAGATGTCGTAAGGCACCCTCTGGTACAGAGAATTATAAAAGCCTATGATAAGTATGATGAGGAGATGGAAAATCGTGAAAGATAAGTGCTGATATAATTAAGGGGGTTAAGGATAATGGCATTAAAAAAGCTTAATCCAAAAGTGAGGCTTGGTCTGCGGGATTCTATTCTAGTGCATAGAATCTTAATTGGAATCGTGTGTTTCATCATTACGCTCTTCATCCTAATCAATGGGACAGCCCCAACGAAGTATGATTTAAAAGTTGATGATCCAAGCCCGGTGGATATCTTTGCACCAAGAGATATTGTGGACAAGCTTACTACCGAAAGGTTAAGAAATGAAGCGGAAAGTAAGGTTGCTCCACAATATGATTTTGATGCTGATGTAACCAGGCGGTCACAGAGAAAAATTTATGAGTTCTTGTCGGATGTTCATCTGGTAAGAGGGATGAACGACATCAATCTTGAAGCTAAAGTCAGTAAATTAAAGGAATTGTCGACAATTCAATTAAACGATGAAAAACTTGCAACCTGCATTAAAATGAGTGACAATGAACTTGCCCAATTGCAAATTGCAGTGCTGAATGCACATACGCAAATTATGGACATTGGTGTTGAACAGGATTCTCTTGACAAGTCATTAAACGATGCAAAAGAACTGATTCAGAAGATAGAATTCAGCCAGGAATTACGGGACTTAAGCTACAGTATTCTGGCTAATGTGTTGGAACCCAACAAAGTAATAGATGAACAAAAGACCTTACGGATGAAACAGGAGGCGCGAGATAGTGTTGAAGCAAAGGAGTATAAAAAGGGAGAAAAAATAATAGGCAACGGTGAAAGAGTTAAACCGGAACATATACAAATGCTGGATGAGCTTGGGTTAATTAAGGATAACCAGAAGATTTTAGACTACCGGTATATTATAGGAATAATTTTTATAACCAAGTTATTATTTTTAATTATTATCGGATACCTTTATTATTTTAACCCTAAAATTCTTAATGATAGGAGCAGTTTGATTTTACTTGGATTAATTTTTATGTTGACTTTGGTAATTCCTTTAAGCTTTAAACAGCTTCCTGCATATATAATCCCTGTTTCTGCTGCAACTATGCTTATAGCCATATTGTTGGATACTAAACTGGCGATACTTGTAAATTTTGTTCTTAGCATTTTAATAGGTTTGCTAACAAAAGGAGATACTATTTTTATATGCATCACTTTATTAAGCGGAACTTTTGCAGCTTTTGCCGTAACAAAAACCTACCAAAGAAATAAATTGTTTTTAGCAGGAGTTGCAATAAGCCTGGTAAATGCGTTGCTTATTATCAGTTTTGGCCTGCTAAGTGCCAATGAATTGAAAGCTGTATTGCATGAAGGGTTGAAGGGAATATTGAACGGGCTTTTGTCCATTGTTATAACGATTGGTACATTGCCTTTTTGGGAAGCAACGTTTAATATTATTACTCCGTTAAAATTATTAGAGTTGTCAAACCCTAACCAGCCTTTGCTCAAAAGGTTGTTGCTGGAAGCTCCGGGAACCTACCACCATAGTTTGATGGTGGGAAATCTTGCGGAAGCAGCTACAGAGGCCATTGGGGGTAATGCATTGCTGGCAAGGGTTGCTGCTTACTACCATGATATAGGTAAATTAAAAAGACCTTATTTCTTTAAAGAGAACCAATTTAATGATAATCCGCATGACCGGATGACAGCAAATTTGAGTACCCTGATAATTACTTCTCACACTAAAGATGGGGAGGAACTGGCAAAAGCAAACAAAATTCCTTTGGTTATAAGAGAAATTATAGAGCAGCACCACGGCACTACGCTGGTTGCCTATTTTTATCATAAGGCTAAAAAAGGTGAAAGTGTAGAATTGGTAAATCCTGAGGATTTCAGATATGAAGGGCCAAAACCCCAGACAAAGGAGGCTGCGGTCGTCATGTTGGCTGACTGCGTTGAAGCTGCCGTTAGATCTATGGCTGAACGGACTGAAGGGAAAATTGAAGGTATGGTCAGGAAGATCATTAAAGATAAATTAGATGATGGACAGCTCGATATGTGTGATTTAACCCTAAAAGACATTGATACGATTGCAAAAGCCTTTTTAAAGGTATTAAGCGGGTTCTTTCATGAAAGAATAAAATATCCTGAAGCAAACGTGAAGGATGAAGATGTCGTTATTGTAGAGGTAGGAGATGGTTAATTTTGAACAAAGTGGAGATAATTATTGAAAATAATCAAAATTGTGTATTAGTAGATAGTGATTTGGAAAATTTGATTCGTGATACAATTATTCACGCACTTGAGTATGAGCGCTTTAATAAGGCCGTTGAGATAAGTGTAACTTTAGTGAATAATGAACAGATTAGAGAAATAAATAAAGAATTTAGGGATAAGGATTCAGTAACGGATGTACTTTCCTTTCCAATGTTGGAATTCGATGAGGAGTACAGGGTTATGCATGAACATCATATAGGTGATTATAACTATGATGAAGATGTACTTCTTCTTGGTGACATAGTGATTTCACTTGAAAAAGCAAAGGAGCAAGCCCAGGAGTATGGACATTCTTTTGAAAGAGAAGTAGGTTTTTTAACTGCACATTCGATGCTTCATTTACTTGGTTATGACCATGAAGAGCCCTCAAAAGCTAAGGTTATGCGTTATAAAGAGGAGCAGATATTACAGAAAATAGGCTTGGTCAGAGAATAGCATGGAGGCAGGCCATGAAAAGCAGAAATATTTTTGACAGCTTTAACTATGCCATAAATGGAATAATATACAGCATAAAAACTCAAAGAAATTTAAAAATTCATTATGCAGCGGCACTAATAGTACTATTTCTAAGTCTTTTTTATAATTTTTCAAAAATAGAATTGCTTATTCTGCTTTTTACGATTGTCATTGTTATAGTAACTGAAATGGTCAATACAGCAATAGAAAAGGTTGTCGATATTACTGTAAGTTCTTACCATCCTCTTGCTAAAATAGCAAAAGATGTAGCTGCAGGAGCGGTATTGATTTCAGCTGTAAATGCTGTTATTGTTGCCTATATCTTGTTTTTTAGCAAGCCTAGAGTTATAAGTTCTTTAACTGGTTTGTTTTCAAAAATTAGAGAAACGCCTTTACATGTAGCATTTATTTCACTATTAATTGTGTTAATTCTTATCTTTATCATAAAGGCTTATTTCGGAAAGGGTACTCCGCTGCGTGGAGGAGTGATAAGCGGGCATTCTGCTTTAGCTTTTGCAATTACGGCCAGCATCTGTTTTATTACAGAAAGTCCAATTATTATTACATTATCTTTGCTGTTAAGTTTAATGGTTGCGCAAAGCAGGGTGGAAGGTAAAATCCATAGTGGATTGCAGGTGACTCTGGGAGCGGCACTTGGAGTTGCTGTAACACTATTTCTTTTTAGTTTATTAAAACTTTAGAAGTTAGAAATCGAGTCTCAAGAGGAGTGACAGTTATATGGATGAAAGAAAATTATTACAATTAGCTTCAGATGCACGAAATAATTCCTATTCACCTTATTCAAAATTTAGAGTAGGTGCAGCCTTGCTTACAAAAAGCGGGAAAGTTTTTACGGGATGTAACGTTGAAAATGCTACTTACGGGGCAACTTGCTGTGCTGAGCGGACCGCAGTGTACAAGGCTGTTTCCGAGGGTGAGAAAGAATTTGAAGCAATAGCAGTACGGGGGGATAATGATGGGTTCACATTTCCATGCGGCATTTGCAGGCAGGTTATTGCAGAATTCTCTCCTTCAATTAAAGTTATACTGGGTGATGGCAACGGAAATATAAAAATCTGTTCATTGGATGACTTATTACCCCATGCATTTTATAAAGAAGATTTGTATAACAAGGGAGGCAGTTAAGAATGGTTCAAGAATTTAAATCAGGTTTTATAGCAATCATTGGAAGACCTAATGTAGGAAAATCTACCCTGCTGAATAGTATGGTAGGAGAAAAAATTGCAATTATGTCTGATAAGCCTCAGACTACCAGAAACAAGATATTAGCAATTCTTACAGAAGATAATTACCAGATGATATTTATGGATACCCCCGGAATACATACGCCAAAGAATAAGCTTGGTGAGTATATGGTGAAGGTAGCCGAGCAAACTTTGAAAGAAGTGGATGTAGTCCTTTTTGTTGTGGAAGCAGATAAACCGCCAAGACAGGGGGAACTGGAAATAATACAAGAGTTAAAAAAAATTAATACTCCTGTTATTTTGATAATTAATAAGGTGGATTTAGTCAAAAAAGATTCAATACTATTGTTAATCAATGAATACAGTAATTTATTTAATTTTCATTCTATTATTCCTGTGTCCGCACTTAACAGCGATGGTATTCATATAATAAAAGGGGAAATCAGAAAAGTCCTTCCTGTCGGGCCTAAATTTTTCCCGGAAGATATGGTTACTGATCAACCGGAAAGACAAATTGTTTCCGAGATCATTCGAGAAAAGATTCTACATCTTTTGGAAAAAGAAGTACCCCATGGGATAGCTGTTGAAGTTATATCAATTAAAAATAAAGAAAACAAGAATATTATAGAAATAATGGCAAATATATATTGCGAGAAAGATTCCCATAAAGGTATAATAATTGGAAAGAACGGAGAAATGCTAAAGAAAATAGGCAGTCTTGCAAGAATGGACATTGAAAATTTGTTTGGCTCAAAAGTTTTTCTTGAATTATGGGTAAAGGTAAAGGATGATTGGAGAAACAAAGAATTCTATATTAAAAATTTTGGATACCAATAAAAATTGTGAAATTTATGTAATTTTATAAAATTAATTCCTTGTATATTAAAATATCTTTAAGGATACCCTAATATTACATAATTCCTAAATGAGGGGGACTTAGAGAATATGTTACAAAACTTTATGTGGAATGCTTTTGAGAAGACGGGTAATATCGATGCCTATTTATTTTATAAAGAAATGGAAAAGATAAATTGTAATGGAATTATATCTGCAAATAACATTCAAGAGTCTATACATGACAATACACCTACAGATACGTAATAATAAACCGGGACGTTTTATGTCCCGTTTTTATATTATATAGTTCACAGTTAACAGCTCTCGGTTCACAGTAGTAAACGATTTAATAGCTTTTACCGTGAACCGTGAACTTATTGACTTTATCTGCCAGGCTGCGACATGGGGACGGTTCGTCTGCGACATGGGGACGGTTCGTCTGTCGAATGCGCTTTTCATGCGACTGAGGAACCGTCCCCATGTCGCAGCCCTGAGCAATCAAGCACATTTTCATCATTATTTGTGCCGAGAATACTAATCGTAGCTGTTAAAAGGAAGGATTGATAGTGAGCATATTAAGAACACAAGCATTGGTAATAAAGGAAACAAATGTAGGAGAAGCTGATAAAATTATCACTTTATTTGCACGCGGCAAAGGAAAGGTCCAGGCTTCTGCCAGGGGAGCGAGGAGTCCTAGAAGCAGATTAATTGCTGGAACGCAATTTTTATGCTATGGAGATTTTATTTTATATAAAGGAAAAGAATTATACAGAGTGAGCCAAAGTGAAGTGATTGAAAATTTTTATAACATCAGAAACAGTATCGAAAAGCTATCTTATGCCACCTATTTTGTAGAACTGGCGTCTGAAGCGATTGATGAAGGATATGCAAACAACAATCTGTTGAAATTATTATTAAATACGCTGCATATGCTTTCTGCAACAAACAAAGAACCTAGACTTTTGAAAATAATTTATGAGTTAAGGTTAATGAGTATTATCGGGTATGCACCAAACCTGATCGTTTGTACAAACTGTGGGAGTAATGAACAGAAGATGTATTTTAATAGTGCAGCCGGGGGCCTTGTTTGCACGAACTGCCTGCCGAAACTTAAAAGTAGGAATAGCCTTATGTTAAGTGAAGGTGCACTTTATGCAATGCGTTATATATTATATAGCGAGCTAAATAAAATTTTCTCCTTTGAAGTATCACCCAAGGTTCAGGATGAGCTTGACGCTATTACTAAGGACTTTCTCCTTACCCACATAGGGAAGGAGTTTAAAACATTAAAATATTTAGAAAATATAATAACGACGACAAAATATGGGCACTAATTATATCGATAACCAATATAAAAATCAAAAACAAATGAATGTAGCTATCGATGAAATTCGCGAAGTTTGTATTAAGGAAATATTGAATTTTAAACTTCGCTCATTATAAAAGAAGGTTAAAAAAGATTTGTGAGAAAATTTTTTAATAAAATTAATAAAAATATGATGAAAAAATTTTAATTTGTGATATAATAATAGCCGCAATATGCTAATAAGTTGTTATTACAACTTACATATAAAAACATATATATAAAGTACATAGGAGGTAGAAGAATTAATGAGCAAAAAATATGTTTACCTTTTTAGCGAAGGTGACGCAAGCATGAGAAATTTACTAGGTGGTAAAGGTGCTAACCTTGCGGAAATGACGAAGCTGGGTTTTCCTGTACCACAAGGCTTTACAGTAACCACTGAAGCCTGCACAAGATATTATCAGGATGGAAAGGTTATTGGTGATGATATCCTGGCGCAAATCGAAGAAAAATTAGCTGAAACAGAAAAAATTGTAGGTAAAAAATTTGGTGATGTAAATAATCCTTTCCTAGTATCAGTTAGATCCGGTGCTAGAGCTTCCATGCCTGGTATGATGGACACAATTCTTAACCTCGGTTTGAATGATGAGGTTGTAGAAGGTCTTGCAAAGCTTACAAATAATGAAAGATTTGCATATGACAGCTACAGAAGATTCATTCAAATGTTCTCTGATGTCGTAATGGAAGTTCCAAAGCCAAAATTTGAAAAATTAATCGACATTATGAAAGAAGAAAAAGGTGTTCATTTAGACACCGAACTGGATGCTAACGATTTAAAAGAGCTGGTTGTAAGATTTAAGAAGTTATTTAAAGAAGAAAAAGGCTTTGATTTCCCGCAAGAGCCAAAACAGCAATTAATTGAAGCTGTGAAGGCTGTTTTCCGTTCATGGGATAACCCAAGAGCAATTGTATATAGAAGAATGAATGATATTCCAAGTGACTGGGGTACCGCAGTTAACGTACAGGCAATGGTATTTGGTAACATGGGTAACGATTCCGGTACCGGTGTTGCATTTACCAGAAACCCATCTACTGGTGAAAAGAAGCTTTATGGAGAGTTCTTGATGAATGCGCAGGGTGAAGACGTTGTTGCAGGTATTAGAACACCACAATCTATTTCCCAGTTAGCAGAAATTATGCCTGAAGTTTACAATCAATTTGTTGCAATTGCTGAAAAACTTGAAAAACACTACAGAGATATGCAGGATATGGAGTTTACCATTGAAAGAGGTAAACTGTACATGCTCCAGACCAGAAATGGTAAGAGGACTGCTGCTGCTGCATTGAAGATTGCAGTTGACCTTGTAAGTGAAGGAATGATTACAAAAGAAGAAGCTGTATTAAAGGTTGATCCAAAGCAGTTGGATGCATTATTACACCCAACCTTTGAACCAAAGGCTTTGAAAGCTGCCAAAGTTATTGCGAAAGGTCTTCCTGCTTCTCCCGGAGCTGCTGCCGGTAAGGTTTACTTTACTGCAGAAGAAGCTGTTGCAGCTGCAAAAGCCGGCAATAAGGTTATACTTGTAAGATTGGAAACTTCGCCTGAAGATATCGAAGGTATGGCGGTATCACAAGGTATTTTAACCGCAAGAGGTGGTATGACTTCTCACGCAGCAGTTGTTGCAAGAGGTATGGGTACCTGCTGTGTAGCCGGATGTGGAGATATTAAGATAAACGAAGAAGAAAAATATTTTATTGCTAAAGACGGTAACAGATATAATGAAGGCGACTATATCTCTTTAGATGGCAGCACCGGTAATGTATATGGTGAAGCGGTACCTACTATAGAAGCACAACTAACCGGTGATTTTGCTACTTTCATGGCATGGGCTGATGAAATCAGAACCTTAAAGGTTAGAACAAATGCAGATACACCTAAAGATGCTGAAACGGCTGTTAAATTCGGAGCAGAAGGTATCGGACTTTGCCGTACAGAGCATATGTTCTTTGAAGAAGATAGAATTCCTGCAGTAAGAGAAATGATTGTTGCTAAGACCGAAGAACAGAGAAGAAAAGCTCTTGCTAAACTTCTTCCAATGCAAAGAGGCGATTTTGAAGGTATATTCAAAGCGATGAAAGGATTCCCTGTAACCATCAGATTACTGGATCCACCATTACATGAATTCTTGCCACATGCTGATGAGGATATCAAAGCGTTAGCACAAGAAATGGGACTAAGCTTTGAAGAATTGAAAGAAACAGTAGAAAGTCTGCAAGAGTTTAACCCAATGCTTGGACACAGAGGGTGCCGTCTTGCAGTAACTTATCCTGAAATTGCGGAAATGCAAGCAAGAGCTATTATAGAAGCTGCAATTAACGTAAATAAAGAAGGAATGAATGTTGTTCCTGAAATTATGATTCCTCTTGTAGGAGAAGTTAAAGAATTAAAATACGTAAAAGATGTAGTAGTAAAGACTGCAGATGCTATTATTAAAGAAGCTGGGGTAAATCTTGAGTATAAAGTGGGTACAATGATTGAAGTGCCAAGAGCTGCTGTAACAGCAGATGAAATAGCTACTGAAGCAGAATTCTTCTCTTTTGGTACCAATGACTTAACCCAGATGACATTCGGGTTCTCAAGAGACGATGCAGGTAAATTCTTAAATGACTACTATGATAAGAAGATTTTTGAATCCGATCCATTTGCAAAACTTGACCAAACCGGTGTTGGTAAGCTGGTTAAAATGGCAGTTGAACTTGGTAAAAAGACAAGACCGGATATCAAGTTGGGTATCTGCGGTGAGCATGGTGGAGATCCTTCTTCCGTAGAATTCTGCCATAACGCAGGATTGAACTATGTGTCCTGTTCACCATTCAGAGTACCAATTGCGAGATTGGCTGCTGCACAGGCAAGAGTAAATGAAATGAAGGGAACAAAAGATTTAGGACAAAAATAATTTGCTGAAATAGGGGAAAGCTTGGCTTTATGCCAGGCTTTTTCTTTTTAACCGCCACGCGCCGGAGATGTCGAGGGGACGGAGTTGTTGACATAAGCTTATGTCAACAACTCCGTCCCCTCGACATCTGCCCTTGACACGTCAGTAAATATATAGAATAAATAAATATAAAAAAGAAGGAAATCTTTTATTTTTGTAGTATATATTTAAGTAGAAAACTTTAAAGGTGGTGAGCCTATATGAATATTCGCGAACACACAGAGTATATTGAGGAACAAATACTATCCCCCCATGCACAACTGAGTTCAAAGAGCAAAGGTAGAGCCAGGCCGGAACGCAAATGTGAGATAAGAACCGATTTTCAAAGAGATAGGGATAGAATCATTCATTCAAAATCTTTTAGAAGGTTAAAACATAAGACACAAGTATTTATTACTCCTGAAGGCGACCACTACAGAACGAGGCTTACCCATACTTTAGAAGTTGCACAAATTGCCCGGACGATAGCAAGAGCTTTGAGATTGAATGAAGACCTGACGGAAGCAATTGCCTTAGGCCATGATTTGGGGCATACCCCTTTTGGTCATGCGGGTGAATTTGTATTAGATAGTATTTGTCCCTATGGCTTTAAGCACTATGAGCAAAGCTTAAGAGTTGTAGATGTTTTAGAAAATGGCAAGGGAATCAATTTAACCGCAGAAGTAAGAGATGGTATTGTAAATCATACAGGAGAAAATAAGGCTATGACCCTAGAAGGACAAATTATAAAGTATGCTGACAGGATTGCTTATATTAATCATGACATTGATGATGCGATCCGGGGAGGGGTCATCGCTAAAGAAAGCATACCAAAGCATTGTTTGGAAATCCTGGGTAAAACCCATGCAGAGAGGATTAATACGATGATTTCAGATATTATATATGAAAGTGCAAGTAAAGATATGCTTAGCATGAGTAAGGATGTATATCAGGCTACTATGGATTTACGCAAGTTTATGTTTGATAATGTTTATATTGGCTCTATTGCAAAAAAAGAAGAGCAAAAAGCACAAAATATAGTAAGCGAATTATATAATTATTTTGTTAAACACCCGGAAAGTCTGCCGGATGAGTTGCAGGTTTGCCTGGAAAACTCAGATATACATAGAGTTGTATGCGATTATATAGCGGGTATGACAGATAGGTACGCAATTCATAAATTTTATGAGATATTTATCCCTGCTTCCTGGAGAAAAGCATAATGTGCATAAAAATGTAAAATATGGCTATAACTATTTAATAGCGATTAGTCGGATGGAAACTACTGTTGTTTAACTTAGAATATCATAGGTAAACAATATATATAAAAATAGTTTTTATTTTAGCAAATATATTTAACAAAAAAGAAGGAATTTTAAAGCTTATGTCGAATAAAATAAGTCGGATGAAATTTATATAACATTAATGAGCAATTTTATTTTATCAATATAAATATAAAGGTGTAAGGAGATTTCTAATGGCTCAATTTTATCCTGAGGAAGTTATACAGGAAGTAAGAGCTGCTAATGATATAGTAGATATTGTATCAGAATATGTAAAATTAAAAAGGGTAGGAAATAGATTTACAGGTCTGTGTCCGTTCCATAAAGAGAAAACTCCTTCGTTTACCGTTTCGCCAGATAAGCAGTTATATTATTGTTTCGGATGCGGAGCTGGAGGCACAGTCGTCCAGTTTATAATGTCCATTGAAAGGATAGATTTTATCGAAGCGATAAAGCTACTTGCAGAAAGAGCTAAAATCAGGCTTCCTGAAGGAGACTATCGCGGCGATGAGGCTAAAAGGTTTGAGAAAAAGCAGCTTATTTTAAAAATTAATACTGAAGCTGCAAGATTTTTTTATAGATGTTTACATTCTCAAGAAGGAGAAAATGGAAGAAAATATTTGAGAAAGCGGATGATCAATCCAAAAACTGCCACAAGCTTCGGATTAGGATATGCCCCGGATTCATGGGATGCCCTTATTCAATATCTAAAAGGAAAGGGATATGCAATACAGGACATTCTTGATGCGGGATTGATTATTGAGAACAAAAATAAAAACACTTATTATGACAGGTTTAGAAATAGAATTATGTTTCCGATTATAGATTTAAGGGGAAATGTTATAGGGTTTGGAGGTAGAGTATTAGATGATTCTCTTCCCAAGTATTTAAATTCCCCTGAAACTGTTGTGTTTAACAAAAGCCGGACTCTTTATGGACTTAATTTTGCGAAAAATGCAAATAAAAATGAATTAATTATTGTAGAAGGATATATGGATGTTATATCTCTTCACCAAAATGGAATAATAAATACCGTAGCTTCATTAGGGACGGCCTTTACGCATGAACAGGCAAAATTGATCAAAAAATTTTGTCAGGAGGCCATTATTGCTTATGATTCTGATGCTGCAGGACAGGCAGCTACTTTAAGAGGAATGGATATTCTTACAGAAGAAGGATGTAGAGTGAAAATTTTATCACTGAGTGAGGGCAAAGATCCCGATGAATTTATAAGGGCCAAAGGTGCAGAGAAATTTGAAAAAGCAATTAGAGAGTCAAAAAGCCTTATTGAGTATAAAATAAATTTATTAAAAGCAAAATACGATATTAATGACATCGTACAAAAAGTTGATTTTGTAACTGAACTGGCGAATATATTTGCAAAAATTGATAATGCAGTTGAAAGAGATGCTTATATACAAAAGATTTCTGAAGAAACAAAGATTAGCAGCCAGGCTATTTTGGCAGAAATAAAAAAGATAATATCTAAAAATGCTGACAAGGGCAATAAAAGTTTGAAAAATACCAGGGAAATAGTGCCAGAGCCTGTAGCAATAGTAAAAAACAGCAGTGAAAATAATATTGTAAACACAAGATTAATAAATGCTGAAAGGATGCTAATCAATGTATTATGTTATGACAAGTTTGTATTTAATAAGGTTAGGGAATTAATAAGGCCCGACGATTTTTCTGACGACCTGCATGTAAAGATTGCAACAATTATATACGCATTAAGAGAAAAAGATGAAGCAGTTGACCCTGCTCAAATAGTCTCCAGATTTGAAGGTGAGGAAATTAAAACAGCTACTTCTATATTTCAAATAGAACCAAATTTTGAAGACAATCTTAAAGCCGCAGTTGAACTTATTGAAACGATAAATAAAGAAAAAAATATGCAAAAAATTAAGATAAGTCTAAAAGAAGGGAATGTTGAAAAATTACATACGTTATTAATAGAATACAAACAAAAATAATCATGAACTGGAAGGAGGGACAACAGTAAATGAAATCAACTGAAAGCAAAAAAGCTATCATCAAAGAGTTGGTAGATAGAGGAAAAAGCAAGGGAATGCTTACCTATAAAGAAATAATGGATACCCTTGAGGAAATTGAACTGGATCCAGATCAAATAGAGAAAGTTTATGAAACGATTGAAAATATGGGTATTGAAATTGTTGGAGATATAGAGCAGGAGTTGGAAGACATTCAGATTACTGAAGAAGATCTGGATTTAAGTATTCCTGAAGGGATAAGCATAGATGACCCGGTAAGAATGTACCTGAAAGAAATTGGGAAAGTCCCTCTACTTACTCCTGAGGAAGAAATTGAGTTAGCCCAGAGAATGGAAAAAGGAGATCAGGAAGCGAAGAGGCGTTTAGCTGAAGCAAACTTAAGGCTTGTTGTAAGTATTGCTAAACGATATGTTGGACGCGGAATGTTGTTTCTTGATTTGATTCAGGAGGGGAATTTAGGGCTGATTAAGGCTGTAGAAAAATTTGATTATAAAAAAGGATATAAGTTTAGTACTTATGCAACCTGGTGGATACGCCAGGCGATTACCAGGGCAATTGCCGACCAGGCAAGGACTATCAGAATTCCGGTTCATATGGTAGAAACCATCAACAAATTAATACGTGTTTCCAGGCAATTGCTGCAGGAGCTTGGCCGGGAACCGCAGCCTGAAGAAATTGCTAAAGAAATGGGGATGTCTATTGATAAAGTCAGAGAGATCATGAAGATAGCACAAGAACCTGTATCTTTGGAGACGCCTATAGGGGAAGAAGAAGACAGCCATTTAGGAGACTTTATACCCGACGATGATGCTCCTGCACCTGCTGAAGCAGCATCATTTACACTATTAAAAGAACAGCTTATAGATGTTTTAGATACACTTACCCCTAGAGAAGAAAAAGTATTAAGGTTGAGATTTGGATTGGATGATGGTAGAGCAAGAACACTTGAAGAAGTGGGAAAAGAGTTTAACGTTACCCGGGAAAGAATTAGACAGATTGAAGCAAAAGCACTAAGGAAGTTGAGACATCCTAGTAGAAGTAAAAAACTAAAAGATTATCTGGATTAAAAGGCTCGATTGACCTAACTGTCAATCGAGCCTTTTAATCTTCTTGTATGTAATGGTATAAAACAGCCAAAGATGTATAAAATAAAAATATTAGGAGGTGATGTTGCAATGGATGCTATTGATTGCCTTGAAAGAGCATGGCTTAATACCCAGGAAGCAGTAAGAGATTTTGAAATGTATTCAAAAAGAATAAAAGAAGGTGAAATAAGTTCGGTATTTAAAAAGTTTGCTGAACGAGAAGCTGAACAAGCAAGTCAGTTAAGGGAATTATTGATTAAGTATAAAGGTGAACCAATGGATAGTGCGTTGCACAATAATAATACCGGAAATGGAAAATAAATAAAAAAATTTTACTTTGATATTGCAAAACATTTAATATGATTGTATAATATTTATTGGGATGTTCCTCAATAGCTCAGTCGGTAGAGCATGCGGCTGTTAACCGCAGGGTCGTAGGTTCGAGTCCTACTTGAGGAGCCATTATTTTTTTGGGCCTTTAGCTCAGTTGGTTAGAGCAACCGGCTCATAACCGGTTGGTCCGGGGTTCGAGTCCCTGAAGGCCCACCAATATAGAATTAGCATAAGCCAGGTATTGGACGTGAGGTTCATTATCTGGCTTTTTTAGATAAACAACACTAAATATTTTACATGCCTTGTGAAGGGTAAGGAGCATCATATAGGTAAATTTAATACATAAAATCGGGAATGGAGAATGGAGAATTGAGAATACAGGATAACTTATTAAAAGATCAATACACTTCTTCGTTACTTAAGCTTTCTCCACGGCTTCAGCTTATTGCCAATAAAGTTCCGGTGGGTGCAAGGGTAGCTGATATTGGTACTGATCATGCGTATATTCCTATATATCTTATAAGCAAAGGCATTGCTGAATATGTGATTGCTTCTGATATTAGAAAGGGACCGGTAGAAAAGGCCGCTGCTAATATAAAAAAATATGGATTAATGCATAAAATAGATGTCAGGCTGGGTAACGGTTTGGAAAAAGTAGAAAGCGGAGAAGTTGATACTATTATTATTGCAGGAATGGGTGGGGTGCTCATTACTGAAATTCTGTCAGTATCTGAACCTGTTCTTAGAAATGTTAACAAATTGATCCTTCAACCTATGATTGGACATGAGGAAGTAAGGATATGGCTTTCAGAAAATGGTTATAAAATAGTTGATGAAGAATTAGCTTCAGAAGGGGACAAGATATATAATGTAATTGTAGCCGAACATGGAAAAGAAAAAATAGAAAAAGAAATTTACCATTATATCGGCAAGAAGCTTATTGAGAAGAAGGACCCTCTTTTGAAAAAATTACTGGCAATAAAAATAAATGAAATGAAAAAAATTATTAAACAACTGCAAAATAATCATTCTGAAAACGCATTAACACGGCTTGCAGATTGTCAGATAAGATTAAAGGAATATGAAAGCATAAACTGCTTGATTGGATAAGGAGTGCAGACAATGGTAAAATGCAGAGAAATTATAGAGAAAATTGAAAAGCTGGCACCTCTAAATTTGGCAGAGTCCTGGGATAATGTAGGGTTATTAATTGGCGATTATCAAAAGGAAATCAAGAATATCATGGTTACACTTGATGTAACTTTAGAAGTAGTCAAAGAAGCTGTTGAAAAAAAGATTGATTTAATTATTGCACATCATCCAATAATTTTTAAGCCATTGAAAAAGATAACCATGGACGATTATACAGGACAGATGGTTTGCAACCTAATAAAGAATGATATTTCGGTATATGCTGCACATACCAATTTAGATATTGCTAAAGGCGGCTTAAATGACGTTCTTGCATCAAGATTGCAGCTCAATAATGTTAAGGTGCTCAAAGCATTAAAAAACGTACAATTAAAAAAAATTGTAGTTTTTATACCTGACGGATATCAAGATGCAGTAAGAGAAGCAATGGCAAAAGAAGGGGCAGGATGGATCGGGGACTACAGCCATTGCACGTTTATGACTAAAGGAACCGGAACTTTTAAACCCCTTGAAGGTACTAACCCCTTTATCGGAAAGCAAGGGCAAGTAGAAAAAGCCGAAGAATACCGACTTGAAACAATTGTACCGCAAGACAAAGTGGGTAAAGTGATAAAAGCTATGCTTGAAGTGCATCCGTATGAAGAAGTTGCATATGACATTTACCCTCTTGAAATTGAAGGAGAGGCTGTTGGCATAGGAAGAATAGGGACTTTGGAAAATGAAATGACTTTCAGTGAGTTTATCAAACTCGTAAAAAACACGTTAAATATTGAATACATAAAATATATAGGAAATGAAAAAAGTATTATATCTAAGGTTGCAATTTGTACAGGAAGTGGGGCGGATTTTATATCTGCCTGTGTAAAACAAAAAGCTGATGTATATATCACTGGGGATGTTAAATATCACGAAGCGCAATTTGCACAGCAGAACGGACTCAATTTAATTGATGCCGGACATTATGAAACTGAAAATATTGTTGTTCCATTTTTAATGAATTATTTAAATGATACATACCAAAATAAAGGTATTAAAATTTTTTCGGCTCAATCAAATCAGGGTATTTTTAGAATAGTATGAAAAGGAATAAAATTACATTTGACAATTGGTTTAAAACATGTTAACATATTTTCTGCGCTCAAAAAATGAGCTAAAAATGAATATAAAACGAGTAAGTCAGATAGTCGCGTGTGCAGTGCCGAAAGGCCGCACATGAGGAAAGTCCGAGCTCCATAGGGCAGGGTGCCGGGTAACACCCGGTGGAGGCGACTCCAAGGAAAGTGCAACAGAGATATACCGCCATTTGTATACCAAATGGTAAGGGTGGAAAGGTGAGGTAAGAGCTCACCAGCGGCTAGGCGACTAGTCTGCTATGTAAACCCCACCTGGAGCAACACCGTATAGGGGAGAGTTAAGTTGGCCCGACGTTCTCCCGGGTAGGTGGCTTGAGCCATGCAGTAATGTATGGTCTAGATAGATGACTATCGAATACAGAACTCGGCTTATAGACTTGCTCGCTTAAAATATGTGAAAAACGTCCGAAATCGGGCGTTTTTTGCTGTATATAAACCTGAATTCAATTTACATATCTGTATATCGCTATTAATACATATTCCTCTATAAAAAAGGTGAATAATATTCTAATATTTTGACATAGAGTTTTGAGATGCCTTATATGGGTTTTAGCCTTACAACAGCTTCAGGAAATGCAAAAATTGTTAATTTGTCTTCCAATATTGCGGCAGTGATAACGTTTTTAATGAATGGAAAGGTAATGTTTATAGTTGGTATTCCTGCTGCATTGTGCTGTATTCTGGGACACTGGGTAGGTTCAGGCTTAGCTATAAAAAACGGGGCTAAAGTTATACGTCCGGCATTCATAGGTGTTTTAGCGATTTTATTTATTAAAATAGGAATGGATCTTATTAAGTAAATAAGTGGAAATTGTATGCTAAATATATGATAAACAGGTATTTTATCAGGAAATGTGCCGAGATAGGGATGAATTGTAATAACATGGAAAGAAGCTAGGGAATCTTACCTAGACCGCTTTCAGTTCATTAAGTTTGAGATGATTGAATCACATATTTGGAAAATGAAGAGCATTGGCCAAGGAAGCCGGTGGAGGAAATTCTACATTTTGAGGATTAGGACGTATTAATACATCTTTGCTATTATTATATGTTGCTGTATATAGTAGTATTAGAATCTGAAACTTAAATAAGATAGCTGGAAGCTATCTTGTTTATAGATATAACTAAGAATAAGGGAGATCACTTATTGAGTAGGTCCGCCAGCGGGGTATTATTATATTGTGACTGTAAAGATTAATCAAATGGACAGAAGCGGCGGAAAATAAAACTTAATGCAGAAGATGTTTTACGACATTGTGAACATTGTCTTAAGCGAGTAAGAAAAGATGAGAAAACTGGTGAAGAAAAGATCATTTACTATCATAACGTATTAGAAGCAAAATTAATTGCAGGTGATTTTGTATTCAGTATAGCAACAGAATTCATTGAAAATGAGGATGAAGATGCAGGCAAACAGGATTGTGAAAGGAAAGCCTTTTATCGGTTGGCCAAACGGCTAAAGCAGGATTTTAAAAGATTACTTGTTTGTATTGTTGCTGATAGTTTATATGCATGTGAGCCGGTTATGACACTTTGTAAACAGATTATAGTTATTCAATTTTAGCTTAGAAGGGCATTATAAAAAAAATTTACTCTTCATAGCTGATAACAGTTGAGCGGTTGTTTGCTGTAAATATGATTTTGAATATAATTTATTATAAATAATAAAAATTAACTATTTATACAAGTCTATAAACATTGTGTTATAATATAGATGCATAAGCAATTATGGATTAATATATTCTTCAATAAACTACATAGGGAGGTAAAAAATGTTAGGCTCAAAAATTAGAGAACTACGTCAGCGAAATGGGATGACTTTAAATGAGCTAGCCGAGAAAACACAGTTTACAGCCAGTTATCTCTCGCAGATTGAAAGAGAGCTAATTGATCCTTCTTTATCCGCACTAAGGAAAATTTCAAATGCTTTTGGTGTTTCAGTGCACTACTTTCTGGCAGATGAAGTTAAAGACCATGTATTAATTAAGGCGAATCAAAGAAAAAGGCTGGGCCTTCCTAACAGTAGCATTATATATGAGTTTATAACGCCAATTGCAGATATATCATCAAAAACAAAGATGGACATAATATATTTCGAGTTGGAACCCGAAAGCTGGAGCAGTGAGGAATCCTTGATCCATACCTCAGATGAATGCATACTGGTCTTAAAAGGAACAATTGAAGTAAGTGTTGGAGATAGTAAATACGTTTTAAATGAAGGAGATAGTTTATATATAAGAGAAAACTCATACCATAGATTGTTTAATCCTAGCAAAGAAAAAGCAGTAGGGATAAGCACCATATGCCCTGCTTTATATTAGCAAAAGTAACCGAGAATAATTGTAAAGGACTGTCCCAGAGTGCACTTTAAGCGAAAGGTTTAAAGTACATTCTGAGGCAGTCCTTTTTGGATTATATTTAATAAATAATTAAAAAAATGATTATTTATTAAATTTTATATTGACAAGATTTGAATATGCCCCTATAATGTACTTAATAATAACTAAAATTATTTAATAAATAGTTAAAAACCCTATGTATAGGTATATTATTAACATAATTTTTTGGGGGTAGGTTATGAAAATTACTGATATTGAAGTGGAAAAGCTCCAGCTTAAATTATATAAGCCGTTTAAAGTATCTCTGGGAGTGATTGAACACTATGATACAGTTATTGTTAAAATCACTACTGATGAAGGGGTAAGTGGAATTGGGGAGAGCTCGCCTATTGAGTTTGTAACCGGTGAAAGTGTTGATACAGTAGCTTTTGTGATAAAGGCTATTGCCAAGCAGATAATAGGTATGGATCCGCTGAATATTGAGGCTATTCACCATGTTATGGATAGATACATAACAAACAATACATCTGCAAAAGCCGGTATTGACATAGCTTTATTCGATATCAAAGGCAAGGTTATGAACGCACCGCTTTATAAGGTTCTAGGCGGTTTTTCAAATCAAGTGGAGACAGATATAACATTATCAATAGCTGAACCAAAGGAAATGGCTCAAGCAGCAAAGGAAAAAGTAGATAGTGGCTTTAAAATACTTAAAGTAAAAGCCGGAATTAACCCTGAAAAGGATATAGAAACAGTCAGACTAATAAGAGAAGCGGTAGGTAGCAGTATTAAGATTAGAATGGACGCAAACCAGGGATGGACCGTAGCAGATGCAGTTATGGTTATGAAAGCTGTTGAAAAATATGGCGTGCAAGCTGTAGAGCAGCCTAGACCGTACTGGGACATAGATGGAACCGCTCATATACGGAGCAAGGTTAATGTTAAGGTAATGGTGGATGAAAGCGTATTCTCACCTGTAGATGCTATGAAAGTCGTAAAGAAGGAAGCAGCGGACATCATCAATATCAAGCTTATGAAATCAGGTGGAATATATAAGGCTGAACAGATAAATGCAATTGCCCAGGCTGCAGGCTTAACATGTATGGTAGGCTGCATGCTTGAAAGCAGAATAGGTATAGCAGCAGGGGCTCATTTTGTAGCTTCTAAGAAGAATATATTAGATGCAGACCTGGATGGATTTATGGTTTGCCAGGAATGTGAAGGAATCAGTGGTGGATTTGATATAGAGGGTGGAACGATGACACTTTCCGATAAGCCTGGTATTGGAGTAGATGTAAACATGTAGAGAAAACTTAAGTCGATTGGAGGATTTATATTATGGAACCGATGTTGAATTCAACGATAAGCTTATTGGCCGTAATGTTCATGACAATAAGCATTGGACTTTATCTTAGCAAGCACAAACCTTTTACTTCTTTTGGACCTGCAATTATAGTTATAGTTATAGGTATTATACTATCTAATTTTAAGATAGTACCAACCTGGGCAGATGTGTACGGAGTTATGTTTGAATATGCAATACCGCTATCAATAGCTATTATGCTTTTAGGTGTGGATCTTAGCGGTATGTTGAAGCTTTCAAAGCAACCGCTTCTAGCAATGTTTTTTGCAGTTGTAAGCGTTTCTATAGCCGCACTAGTTGGTGGAATATTTATGGCAGGACAGATTCCGGAAGGGTGGAAGGTAGCAGGTATGTTCGTGGGTACATACACAGGAGGCAGCTCAAACCTTACAGCTATAGGAACTGCTCTTCAAGCTTCGCCGGAGACTTTTGCTGCAGCAAATGCTGCTGACTATGTAGTTGGTATTCCAAGCCTTGTACTTCTGATGTCAGCTCCTGCATTTATGAAAAACTCCAAGTGGTTTAACAAGGTATGGCCTTATAAGCTAACTGATGAAGAGCTTGAGCTTGAAGGTGGCCATGACTTTATGCAGGCTAAGGAATGGAGCATAAACGATATAGCGTGGTTACTTGGAATAGGTTTTGCCATCGTATTTGCTTCAACAGCTTTAGCACAACTCTTTCCCGCAGACCTTACAAGTGTGATGAAAATAATATTAATAACTACAATTTCAATTATAGTGGCACAATTTAAAGTAGTTAGGAATCTTAGAGGTAAAATGGACCTTGGACTATATGTAGCGTTATTCTTCCTCGTTATTATTGGATTTATGGTAGATATAAGACAGTTTTTCAGTTCAACTATAACTATTTCAATATACTGTACAATAGTTATATTGGGCTCCCTGGCTTTACATTTACTGCTATGCAGACTTGCAAAGATTAAGTATCAGTATGTGGGTATTTCAATAATGGCATCAATTGCAGACGGTACTACAGCAGCCCTGATGGCTGCAAGCGGAAAATGGGAATCACTTATTAGTATCGCAGTTGTTTTAGGTATAATAGGAAACGCTGTAGGTAATTATGTTGGCATAACTATTGGATACCTTATTAAAGGCATAATAGGCATGTAGTTCAATTTTTAATCAGATATGCAAAATAGCCGAATACTCAGCTTTAAAAGTGAGTATTCGGCTATGTATCTATGCAGGACTAAATTTTATAAGGAGTGAGCAGATTGGAAAGGTTTAAACTTTATTATTCGGGGATACATATATCGGATATTTACTTAGGTGGAAGTGAAGTGTATTATTCAGAAAAAGACGTGGTAACAGGGTCATTTGGGGAAAAAAGAACCATGTCTGCTGAAGAGGGCAATAGATACAAAGGAGATTACTTAATAAATCCCATATTTATAGGGAAAAACCTTCCTGAGTATAAAAGGATTTTTAAAACTGATGATAACAAGGTTGTGACTTCCTGGGGAGATGTGTATGAAAAGTATGGCGAAAAGGAAGGAATATGGGCAAGGAGAAATGGGATACATCCAATTGATGTATTGGTTCTTGATGGAGATATAAAAGGATTCATAGCAATATCCAGAGAAATGGTATCAGTACTAGTAAAAGAAGGGTATGAAAGCTACACACCGGTAAAATACTGGACTGAAGGTATAGTTTCAAAGCCAGAGTACCTTGTTGATTACAAGGGAGTCTTTATGGTTGAAATGAGAGATAAAGTAAAGCTTGCGACTGAGGTATGGCTTCCCAAGGGAGTTAAGGGTAAAGTACCAGCAGTACTTATAAGAACATGCTATGGAAGAAATAGAAGGCTTCATGAACATTTTAGATATGTTATGAGAGGATATGCATTGGTTATTCAAGACACCAGAGGACGTGAAGACTCGGAGGGCAAATGGCTGCCTATGCATTATGAAGTAGAGGACGGAGACGATACCTTGAACTGGATTGCAGCTCAGGAGTGGTCGGATGGAAGTGTTGGAACTATAGGAGCATCCTATCTGGGTTACGTCCAGTGGGCGGCAGCAGCTAGCGGGAATGAACATTTAAAGGCAATGGTAAGCATAGTGACAGCAGGAAGTCCTTTTCTGGACATACCCAGAAAGGGAGGAACCTTAGTATCCGGTACAATGGCATGGGCCTTTGCCATGATAGATAAAAAGGTTAACCTTGAAAACATGGTGAGGGACGATTGGAACGAGATAATGAAGATAAGGCCTATTAAAGATATTCCAAAGAGAGTATTTGGAAGAGATGTTGAGTTCTGGACAGAATGGTCATCCCATGAAGTACAGGATGAGTTTTGGGAAAAGTCAAGCTGGTATAGGCTGAAACACAAAATAAAAGCTCCGGCTATGATAATATCAGGATGGTATGATGATAATGGAATGGGAACAACTGAGGCCTGTCAAGTAGTAGAAAGCTATGCAAAGTCAGATAAAAAGATAATACTTGGACCATGGATGCACAATGCCAACAGTCTAAGAGAGATACACAAGGTCTCATTTGGAAATAACTGTGTGAGGGATGATATAGACTATTTGTACCAATTATGGTTTGACAGGCACCTGAAGGGAATCGACAATAGCGTAGATAAGGGAAGTCCCGTAGAGTATTATGCAGTAGGTGACAATAAGTGGGTAGGCTGTAATACTTGGCCTCCGGAGAATAGCAGCTTGACAGATATGTATATTACAAGCGGGGGAAATGCCAACACTTCATCAGGAGATGGAAGGATAGTATTTGAAAAAGTTAATGAAGTAGGCGTAGACAGCTATAATTTTGACCCTGCCGATCCAGCACCTCATATTATTGACATGTCAGAAAATGAGATAGGCGTGCCGGAAAACTATACAGATATGGAAAAAAGAAAGGATGTACTAGTTTATACGTCGGATGCCTTGACAGAGGATGTTAGTATAGCCGGAGATGTGTATGTAGAATTTTATGCAAGCAGCTCAGCCAAAGATACCGATTGGGTGGTGAGGCTTACTGACGTAGACGAGGACGGAAACTCTATAAGACTGTGTGATGGAGTTCTAAGAGCTAAGTTTAGACAGGGATTTGATAAGATGGTTCTTTTGGAACCAGGTAAGATTGAAAAATATGTAATCAAGACATCGAAAATAGCAAATACCTTTAAAAAAGGCCATAAAATAAGACTTCAGATAACTTCAGGGGCGGAAAACTATATATTCCCTAATCCTAATACAGGAAATAACTTCTTTGAAGATACAGAGTCTCTGGTAGCCTTTCAAAAGATTTATCATGGTGGAATATATGAGACAAAATTAAGGCTTCCTGTGGTAAAATAGAGCCCTGTGCATTACAAAAAAAGGATTTTGGCTATAATAAAATTCTAAAAGTGCAATGCAAAATAACTTTTTGAAAGGTTCATTGAATAGGTCTTACTACGCAATTTTTCATGCTATGAGAGCAGTCTTATTTTAAAATATATTTATGAATAACAAATAAAATTGCCAAAAGCGCAGGTTGGTGTATTAAATAAATAGGCAGCGAGTGTTTACCCAGAAGAGAAATGAAGTCATGTTTAAAATTAAAAGGAAAAATACTTTTACGGTTTTTATATACTGTTTTTCCAATTAAAATTCCTGCAGCAAATATTCCAAACCAGGGGAATAAAGGATAATAATCTAAAGAAGCAAAGTTTTTATTTATTAGCCCGATTGGAAATAGATACGGGGAATCTACCAGCATATTGGAAAAAATGTTTCCTACCAGAATAAATAAAATACTGATAGCTATTAATACTTTATTATTCAGATTTTTAATGAAATCATATAAAATCATGCTGGCACCTAAAAAATGCAGAATTCCAAATCGGATATATGTTTCCGGATCATAAAAATACGTAGTAAGTGTCAGGAGCATGCCAAATGAAAAAACTTTAAGCCCCCGCTTGATATTATTTTTACTAAAAGTACAGCTTATCCCCGAAACAAGCATAAACAGAATTGCGGATAGTTTTCCTTCATAATACCAGAATCCGCTTAGATATTCAATTTTATAAGCGTAAAAGTCTTTTAGGTCGACTATTAAATGAAATATGGTCATCAGAATAATGGCAATACCTCGTATAAAATCTATTTCCCATACCCGGTTTCTTTGCTGCATAATCATTCTTCCTTTTCTCTTTGATTTATAAATGATAAAATATATATATACTTACTGATAATGATTTTACATGGCAGATAAAGTCAATAAGTTCACAGTTCACGGTTCACAGTAAAGGCTATTAAATCGTTTACTACTGTGAACTGAGAGCTGTTAACTGTGAACTATATAATAATAATATATTATTTTTTGATATAATGCTATATGAAGTTTTTGATTTTTATAGGGCAATCTATCGGAGATTCTTTTATAATATTTGCTCTAAAGGGGTAAAATACCTTTTGAGGTGATTTTATGAGGATTGAAATGAATGGCTCAGAATATAGGGGAGATTATGTAGATATCGTCAGGCAAATGAAAAATGATAATGTGGTAAATGAAGATATTTCGATATTTGAATATGCAAATGATGTGGAATATCTTATGATGAGATTCTTTGATAAAGACGTAGATACAGGGACAACTGACCTGGAAGACAAATGTGAAAGCCTGGTAAAAGAACTATTAAGAAAAGGCCTGGCAAGGAGACTTGATTGATGGATATGTGAAAACATATCCTATTTTTATGATATAATATACGACAAGAATTCATTAAAGTTTGATAAGAAATGTCATAAAATCTTGAATTTTCTTAATTCCCAGGAAATATTCGAGGATAATAAAATGAATAATATTCATCAACTAAAAAATATGCACCTAATAAGAATATAAATGTTTTATTGTGTGAAAAAATATGATAATATAATTATTTGAAATGTAAAGACAGAGGTGCAGCAAATGAGTAAAAGAGAAAAAATTATAATTCCTGCAGATGAGATTAATAAGCAGAAAGAAATAATTAACAGAATAAAGCAAAGAAATGACTTTGATATACAACGTTCCGGTAGAAATAAGCTTGCTATGATTGTTACCTATGGCTGTCAGCAGAATGAAAATGACTCTGAACGCCTGAGAGGAATGTTGAGGGATATGGGGTATCATTTTACTGAGGACAAGGAAGAAGCGGACCTGATACTTTATAATACCTGCTGCGTGAGAGAAAATGCCGAATTAAAGGTATTTGGCAATATAGGGGCATTAAAACATTTGAAAACCAGAAAACCGCATTTGTTAATTGGCATATGCGGATGTATGATGCAGCAGGAGCATATTGTTAAGCAAATCAAAAAGAAATATAAACACGTCGATATGGTGTTTGGTACCCATACATTATACAGGTTCCCGGAAGTATTGGAAAAAGCTATGAACGAGACTTATACCGTAATAGATATATTAAATACTGACGGCTATATTGTAGAAGATATTCCAATTCACAGGGAAGGAAGTGTAAAAGCCTGGGTTTCCATTATGTATGGATGCAATAATTTTTGTTCTTACTGCATTGTTCCTTATGTAAGAGGGAGAGAGCGCAGTAGAAATCCAAAAGATATCATAGATGAAATTACTCAACTGGTTTCAGAAGGCTATAAAGAAATTACCTTGTTGGGACAGAATGTAAATTCCTATGGCAAAGATTTAAATGAAGAAATTGACTTTGCAGATTTATTAAAAATGGTAAATGACGTCAGCGGTATAAAACGGATTAGATTTATGACTTCCCATCCAAAAGATATCAGTGATAAACTGATCAAAGCCATGAGTGAATGTGAAAATGTTTGCGAGCAGCTTCACTTGCCTTTCCAGGCAGGTAGTAATAAGGTGTTGGATATGATGAACAGAAAATATACGAAGGAAAAATATCTCGAAATCATCAGCAAGGTAAAAGCTGCAATTCCGGGTGTTGCTCTTACAAGTGATGTAATTGTGGGATTTCCGGGAGAAACAAATGAAGATTTTGAAGAGACACTGGATGTTATTAGACAGGTAGAATTTGACTCATTATTTACTTTTATATATTCTCCCAGAAAAGGTACTCCTGCAGAAAAAATGGAGGATGTATTAAGCAAAGAAGAGAAGCAGGCTAATTTTCAAAAATTATTAGATATACAGAACGAAATTTCTTTAAAGAAAAATCAGCAATATATGGGAAGGATTGTTGAGGTGCTGGTAGAAGGGTATAGTAAGAATAATCCGGAAGTTCTTACCGGCAGAACCCGCACAGGAAAAATTGTAAACTTTGTAGGAAATGAAAAAATGATTGGGACTTTAATAAATGTCCGGATTAATGAAGTACAGACGTGGTCTCTGGCAGGACAAGTGGTTGAGGAGGATTTATAGTGGATGTTATTGATAAAGCAAAAGAGTTGGGCGAAATGTTAGCTGGCTCAAAGCAGTACCTGAGATTCAAAGACGCCGAGATTGCCAAGCTGAACGACGAGGAAGCACAAAAACTATTAAAAAAGTATAATGAAAAAAGAAGACAAGCAGCAATGATTTTGAAACGCAACCGGTTAAATGCTGAAGAAATTAGTGCAGTAAAACAAGAGCTGCAGAGAGAATTTGAAATTCTAAACCAAAATCCGGTGATAAGAGAATATATAGATGCAAAAAAAGAATTTGAACAGTTGGTTCAATCAATTAATAGTGTGATCACCTTCTATATCGATGGAGGGGAAAAAGGCTGTGCCTCAAGTAAATGCGGCACTTGCGGAGGTTGTAGTTAAGGGGGGATATAATGGCTGCTTTAACACCTATGATGCAGCAATATGTACAGATAAAAGAACAATATAAAGATTGCATACTCTTTTTCCGCCTTGGAGACTTCTATGAAATGTTTTTTGACGACGCCGAAATTGCTTCAAGGGAATTGGAAATAACATTGACCGGTAGAGACTGCGGGCAGGAAGAGAGGGCCCCTATGTGCGGTGTTCCGTTCCATTCTGCCGATTCCTATATTGCCAAGCTTGTGAATAAGGGATACAAAGTAGCGATATGTGAACAGTTGGAAGACCCCAGTGAAGCAAAGGGAATTGTACAAAGGGATGTAATTCGCGTAGTTACCCCTGGGACTATTACAGATACTTCCATATTAGATGAGAAAAAAAATAATTTTCTTACATGTTTATATAAAGATTTGGAGGGAATTGGCATAGCACTGGTGGATGTAACAACCGGGGAGCTATATGCAACACAGTTTAGTCATGAAGATTATAAAGCGAAATTGATGAATGAACTGGCAAGATATTGTCCATCGGAAGCCATTGCAAATAAAGAGATGATTGATGACCGGCAAACCTGTAAATTACTCAAAGACAGGTTTAACTGCTATGTAGAATATTTTTATGACTGGAGTTTTGATTTGGATACGGCTTCAAAAAAGATTGCCGACCAGTTTAAAATTTTAAACCTCAATAGCATTGGCCTAAAGGATAACCATCATGCAGTGAGATCCGTTGGTGCTTTGTTAGAGTATCTTGAGCAGACCCAGAAAATAAATTTGTCTCATATTACTACCGTGAATTATTATTCAACCAACAATTTCATGGATATTGACATTTCTACCCGCAGGAATTTGGAACTAACCGAGACAATGAGGGAAAAAGCAAAAAAGGGTTCTTTGCTCTGGGTGTTGGACAGGACTCAAACTGCCATGGGCGGCAGGCTGCTGAGGAAATGGATAGAACAGCCGCTGATGAATTGTACACATATTAATAAAAGATTACAGGCAGTTAATGAATTGTTTACCAATAACTTATTAAGACAGGAATTGATGGACTCTTTAAAAAACATATATGATATTGAACGCTTATTGAGTAAAGTTATTTACGGTTCCGTTAACTGCCGGGATTTGATTGCTCTAAAAAAGTCAATTAGTTATTTGCCTGAAATAAAAAGCAACCTGGAAAAGTGTGATACTTCACTCTTGAAAGAAATGTATAACCAGTTAGATATATTAGCAGATATCTACCAACTCATTGATGTTGCAATTATGGATGATCCACCGTTTTCAGTGCGGGAAGGCGGCATCATAAAAGAAGGATACAATGAGCAGGTTGACCAGCTCAGAAGAGCAACAGTAGAAGGAAAACAGTGGATTGCTTCTTTAGAATACGAAGAACGGGAAAAAACGGGAATTAAAAATTTAAAAATAGGATTTAATAAGGTATTCGGGTATTTTATTGAAGTAACAAAATCACATTTATCAAATGTTCCGGAAAGATATATAAGAAAACAAACCTTAGCAAATTGTGAAAGATATATTACCCCTGAATTGAAAGAAATAGAAAATAATGTTTTAGGGGCGGAAGAAAAGATAGTTCAATTAGAGTATCAGCTTTTTTGCGATATAAGGGAAAAAATTTCCTCACAGCTGGATAGAATTCAAAAGAGTGCAAAAACTATTTCAGCGGTGGACGTTTTGTGCTCTTTAGCTGACGTTGCACAAAAAAATAACTATTGTATGCCGGAAGTGGACCTTTCAGATAAAATCATCATTAAAGACGGAAGGCATCCGGTAGTTGAGAAAATGCTAAGCAGCAATATGTTTGTACCTAATGATACATTCCTGGATAACGGAGATAATAGACTTTCCATCATTACCGGCCCTAATATGGCGGGAAAATCTACTTATATGAGGCAGGTTGCATTAATTGTGCTAATGTCCCAGATAGGCAGCTTTGTTCCTGCCTCATCAGCCAAAATAGGTATCGTCGATAAGATTTTTACACGGGTAGGAGCATCGGATGACCTTGCATCGGGACAGAGTACTTTTATGGTTGAAATGAGTGAGGTTGCAAATATTCTCAATAATGCTTCACAAAAAAGTTTATTAATACTGGATGAGATAGGCAGAGGTACAAGTACCTACGATGGATTAAGTATTGCATGGGCTGTGATTGAATATGTATGCGATGTAAAAAAAGTTGGGGCGAAGACTTTATTCGCTACCCATTATCATGAGCTTACCGAACTGGAAGATAAACTGCAGGGAATAAAGAATTATTGTATTGCAGTAAAAAAACGGGGTGATGATATTACTTTCCTGCGCAAAATAATCCGCGGAGGAGCAGATGACAGCTACGGAATAGAAGTTGCAAAGCTGGCCGGTGTACCAATTGAAGTAATAAATAGGGCCAAGCAGATATTAAAGACATTAGAGGACGCTGATGTAAACAGAAGTTCCCTGGTAAAAGTCAAGCAAAAATTGCATAAAAAAAATGAGAGTACATCAGAAGACCAGATGGGAATATTTGGCCTAGGCAGCAATGAAATCATCGATGCATTGAAAAGAATCGAAATTACTACCATGACACCCATTGAGGCGATGAATGTGTTGTACGAGTTGCAGCAAAAGGCAAGAAGACTGTAAAAGAAAGTTACGGAGGTCGCTATGAAGAAAATTAATATACTGGACCCGAAGGTAGCAAATATGATTGCAGCCGGGGAAGTGGTTGAACGTCCTGCATCAGTGGTAAAGGAATTAATAGAAAATTCAATAGATGCTGCAGCTCAAGCCATTACCATTGAAATTAAAAATGGCGGTATCACATATATAAGGGTTTCGGATAATGGAAATGGCATTGATAAAGATGATGCAGCGATAGCTTTTGAACGCCATGCTACAAGTAAAATACAATTTGCAGAAGATTTGGACCACATTGAAACCTTAGGGTTTAGAGGAGAAGCGTTAGCCAGTATTGGAGCTGTTTCCCAGGTAGAATTAATAACAAAAACCTCATATTCTGATGAAGGAATCCATGTAGTCGTAAAAGCAGGAAAACTTTTAAAACAGGAAGATATAGGATGCCCGCAGGGCACGACGATTATAGTTAAGAATCTCTTTTATAATACCCCTGCAAGGATGAAATTCTTAAAAAAAGATTCTACCGAAGCAGGATATATAAGTGATATTGTAAACAAAATGATATTGGGACATCCGGAAATTTCTTTTAGATATATCAATAACGGGAAAGAAATAATTTTTACCCCGGGAGATAATAATTTGATGAGCTGTGTATATAGCTTGTTTGGGAAAGACTATGTAAAATCAATGATTCCTCTTGATCATTGTGATGGTGGAATAGAGGTTGCAGGATTGGTTGGTAAAGCTGACATTGCAAGAGCAAACCGGGGATTACAAAGCTTTTTTATAAATGGAAGGTATATAAAAAGCAAAATACTAACTTATGCAGTTGAAGAGGCTTATAAAAATATATTGCTGGTCAACAGGTTTCCGGTAGTTATTCTCCATTTGAACATTAACCCGGCATTCATTGACGTAAATGTACACCCGACAAAAATGGAAGTAAAATTTTCCGATGAAAAGCAGGTTTATCAGGCAGTATACTGGGCTGTAAAAAATGCCTTATATGCCCAGAAGCACATTCCTGAAGTTACTATACCTAAAAAGAATATATTTGAATATGTCCCTGCTGCTAATGAAAAAAGCAATATTTATATCAAAGAAGATATAATACAACAGGAAATAAAGATTCCTAAAAGTACAATATCACACAATAATTATCAATACCATAGTAAACATGATGCTGCAACTGATACAAAAACAGAACAAAGTATGCCTGCTATAAATTCTGATGATTTATACCAAATGAAGAATAGCACTACTATTGAAACAAAGTCAGTAACTGCTGTCCCTCGTTCCGGACTCCAAACTCCGAGCTTATATGATTTTAAAATTATCGGACAAATTTTCAATACTTATATCATCGTACAAAAAGACGAAGAAATATTATTAATAGACCAGCATGCAGCTCACGAAAGGTTAAAATATGAACAACTGCTGGTAGAGCATAGAAATCATGTGGTTTGCGCACAGACTTTGCTTATACCTGTAGTAATTCCTCTTTCAAACATTGAAATTGAAATTATAAAAGAGAATATTGAATTTTTTAAGAATATAGGGTTTGAAGTAGAAGATTTTGGGAATAATTCAATTGTAATTAGACAGACTCCGGTTTCTATTGAAGAGCAGGAGCTAAAAGACCTTTTTATAGAAATCGTTGAATTACTTCAGCATTCTAAAAAAGAAATTATCACTGATATTGAATCTCGTGCCTTATATAGCATAGCTTGCAAGTCAGCAATAAAAGCGAATAAAACCATGCATAGCAAGGAAATAGAACGGCTGGTATCAGATATATTAAGGTTGGATAATATCAACACATGCCCGCACGGGAGGCCGATTATAATATCTATGTCTAAACATTATATAGAAAAGCAGTTTAAGCGTATAATATGAGGTTGATAACTATGAGCCAAAAGCCTTTAATTGTCATAGTAGGTCCGACAGCTGTCGGAAAAACAGGACTATCAGTTGAATTAGCATTAAAAATTAATGGTGAGATTATATCCGCTGATTCAATGCAAATATATAAATATATGGATATAGGCACAGCAAAAGCTACACCAAAAGAGCGAAAAGGTGTAAAACATTATTTGCTGGATGAGATTACTCCCGATGAAGAATTTAGCGTTGCAAGATACAAAGAATTAGCTGACCGTTATATAGATGAAATTATTTCAAAAGGTAAGCTTCCAATAATGGTTGGAGGAACAGGATTATATGTCAATGCTGTAACAGACAATATTAAATTTTCTGAAACCATATGTGATTGGGACTATAGAAATCAACTGCAAATTCTCGCAGAAACCAATGGAAATGAATATCTTCATAAGATGTTAGAAGAAGTAGACCCTGTTACAGCGCAAAGACTTCATACGAATGATACACGAAGAATTATCCGGGCCCTTGAGGTGTATAAGTACACTGGAATTCCAATTTCCAGGCACCAGGAAGAGTCGAGAAAAGAACCTTCACCCTATAAACTGGCTATGATCGGTCTTACAATGGACCGGGAATGGCTTTATCAAAGGATTAATGAAAGAGTAGAGATAATGATTGAACAAGGGCTGGTAAATGAGGTGCAGAAATTGCTGGATATGGGCTACAACAAAGAAATGACTTCAATGAAAGGATTGGGCTATAAAGAAATTATAGACTATCTCAACGGTGAGACTACGTTTGAACAGGCTATTGACATATTAAAAAGGGATACCCGCAGATATGCCAAAAGACAGCTTACGTGGTTTCGAAGAGATAAGCGGATACACTGGATACATATTCATAAAGAAGATAGTAAAAAAGAACTAATAGAAAAATGTCTAAAATATATAGCAGAAATTGGTATAATGTAGTATAATGATTGTTGAGTAATGGAACCACTGCAATAAATAAGTTTTCCATTTACTATATTTCTGAAAGTGAAACTAATGTCTTGCATTAGCATCATTTTCGGGACAATATATAAATATATAATTATACATATTTAGGGGAGGATTTTGATGAACAAAACTACAATCAACCTGCAGGACGTATTTTTAAATCAAGTGAGAAAGGAGCATATTCCTGTAACCATCTACTTAACAAATGGCTTTCAATTAAAAGGGATGGTTAAAGGATTTGATAATTTTACTGTAGTGCTGGATACGGATGGTAAGCAGCAGTTAGTATACAAACATGCTATCTCTACTATCATTCCGGCTAAACAGGTCAATTTATTGCTAAACAGCAATGAAAAAGATGAATAAGTAAAGGAAAAAATAAAAAGGTCTTTGACTTATATTTTCAAGGACCTTTTTAATTTTATATAGTTCACAGTTCACGGTTCACAGCTTTCAGTTTACAGTAATAAACGATTTAATAACTTTTGCTGTGAACCGTGAACCGTGAACTTACGATTTGACTTTATCTGCCATGTAAATCATTAGCAGTAAATATGTAAATAAAATAAATATAAAAATAATTTTTTTAAGATAAAGCAGGATTTTTAGCCTTTATGTAGAAATATACAATGTATATTTCCAGGAGGAGTATTAATGAGCAAATTTACAAAAATAGTTTTAGCTGGCGTTATCTTACTATATCTATGGTCGCTATATGTTTATTTAAATACCCCAATTAGAACTGATATTGTTAAATTTGGAATACTAGAAGATTGTGAAAGTACGACAGGATATATCATTAGAGAAGAAAAACTTTTATATTCAAATATTGCAGGAAGTTTTGATGAAATTGCTAAAGAAGGAGAAAGAATTGCAAAAGGGTCAAAAGTAGCTACAGTATATAAAAACCATGTAGACCCCAAAATTCAAGAAGCAATTAAAAGAATAAACGAAAGGATAGCTGATATTAACAATAATCAAGCAAAAAATGATATTTTTTCAGAGGATTTACAAAAGCTGGAAAAACAAATTAGTAATAAAATCAATGAAGTTATAAATATTTCCTATGATCATAAATCAGCTAAACTCTTTCAGATAAAAGAAGATATCAATAAAATACTGGATAAGAAGCTAATTATTAGCGGTGAGAAAGGTGCAAGCGGACAGAATTTAGAAGCTTTGAAAAAAGAGAAGGAAAATTATGAAAATCAGCTAAGGTCCAGCAAAGTGGACTTGATTACCGAGGTATCTGGTATATTGTCTTATAATATTGACGGAATGGAACAGATTTTAGTTCCGGAAAAAATTAATGAATTTAAACCGTCGGATTTTCAAAGTCTGGACAATATTAATTTTAACAGCAAGACAGAAGGAAAAGTTGGACAACCAGTTGCCAAGATCATTGATAATTTTGAATGGTATATTGGATTTTTAATGGACGCAAAAAAAATTTATCCGTTGAAAGTCGGAGATAAGGTAAATGTGCGATTTAAGGATATAAAAAATACAGTTGTTGATGCATCTGTTTACTATATATCTTCTGAGGAAAAAGGAAAAGCAGTAGTAGTTTTATCTTCAAATAAGTATATAGACTCAATGCATGAAATAAGAAAAGTAAATATTGATATAATAAAACAAGCGTATTCAGGTTTTAAGATTCCTGTGTCGGCGGTACGAGTGCAAAACGGGAAAACAGGCGTTTACATTATTAAGGATAGAGTTGCCAGGTTCCGTGAGATTGAAATACTTTTTAAAAATAATGATTTTGCTATTGTAAAAGAAAATAATTTAAATGATAATGGTTTGTTATTATATGATGAAGTTATTACTAAATCCAATAATATTGAAGAAGGAAAATTAATTCGATAAGGATGATAGCATGACTCAATTAAAAGATAATATTAGTAATATTAGAACCAGGATAGATCAGGCTGCTGAAAGAGCAGGTAGAAATGCTGAGGAAATAACCCTTGTTGCTGTTACTAAGACTGTAGATGCCGGTATTATAAACGAAGCCATCAAATTAGGCATAAATCATATAGGTGAGAATAAAGTTCAGGAAATTATTCAAAAATATGATTTAATTGACAGGACTCAAGGGGTAAAATGGCATCTTATAGGTCATCTTCAAACAAACAAGGTAAAATATATTGTTGATAAAGTAGACCTTATTCATTCTATCGATAGTGTTAAATTGGCTATGGAAGTCAACAAAAGGGCTGAAAAAATAAACAAGATTATGGAAGTACTTATTCAGGTAAATGTTGCTGGAGAAGAGAGCAAGTTTGGAATCAGTGTGGAACAGTGTGATGAGTTTGTAAAAGAAATTTCCAGATTACCCAATATTAGGGTAAAAGGACTGATGACCATTGCACCTTACACACAGGATCCTGAAGAAGTCAGGCCTTATTTTAGAAAATTAAAGGATTTGTCCATTGACATAAAACAAAAAAAGTATGATAATGTTGATATGGAATATTTATCTATGGGAATGACAGGAGATTTTGAAGTTGCTATAGAAGAAGGCGCAAATATTGTCAGAGTAGGTACAGCAATATTTGGACAACGCCAGTATAAGTAGTAATGTTATAATTGGCTAGGGGGGTATCATATTATGAGTAATTTAATTAATAAAGTGTTAAATTTTGTAGGCCTTGAAAACCAGGAGGAATTAGAAGAAGAAGCAGTACATAAAGAAGAAGTGGCAGAACCTGATTTTACACATCATTCAAGCAAAAAAAGTAAAATTGTGAATATTCATACCACGACCCAATTAAAAGTGGTTGTAATGCAGCCCGAGAGTTTTGATGAAGCCAAAGACATTGCTGACCACCTTAAAAGCAAAAAGCCTGTAGTCATTAATCTTGAAGAAGTAGAAAAAGATGTTGCACGAAGAATTGTAGATTTTTTGAGTGGTTCAGTTTATGCTTTAGACGGAAATATACAAAAGGTATCAAATGGAATATTTTTAATTGCGCCATATAATGTAGATATTATGGGTGACTTTAAAGATGAATTGAGAAATAAAGGGGTATTTCCCTGGAATTTGTAATTGGAGGAGCACATGTTGATAAGAAATTCTTTAATGACTCTTTTGGAGATTGTAGGCTATTTAATTTTTGCCCGTGTAATTGTTTCATGGTTGCCAATCAATAGAGATAATCCTATTCTACAGTTTATATACCAGGTAACCGAGCCTATTCTTGCCCCAATCAGGAATCTTATCAGCCGGTCATCAATAGGTGGAGGCATGATGATTGATTTTTCACCTATTGTTGCCTGGTTATTGATTCAATATTTGATTATACCATTAATAGATTCTTTAATAACATTTTAGGAGACGATAGTGTTTAATAAGCAGGAAATATTGGAAACTCTCAAAACAAGTGAGGACAAGCTGTTTGTATCAAAAGTACTGGATCAAGCAGTTATGTCTTTAAAATATCATGAAGAAAGGTTTACAAGTTTTTTAGACCCATATCAGCAAAATCTACTGATTCAGAAGCTAAAGAATATAAACGGCCTTGATATACATTGCTGGGGAGGATATGAAGAGGCTGAAAGAAAAATAATTTCAATTTTCCCTGATTATATGAGCCCTGCTGAAATATGTTATCCCATATCTATACTGGAAGCAGCGGGGAGCAATTTTAACAAGCTGAGTCACAGAGATTTTTTGGGTGCTGTTCTGGCCTTGGGTATAAAAAGGGAAAAAATTGGTGATATTTTAATCAATGATACGTTAAGTTATATTTTTACTGTATCTGATATAAGTCAATATATTTTAATGAATTTAAATAAAGTTGCAAACAGTAATGTTGTTTTAAAAGAAGTGGATATCCAAAAAGTTGCAATTCCACAGAAAAAATACAAAGAAATACATGGTACAGTTGCAACATTAAGGTTGGATTCGGTGCTTAGTGTTGCGCTGGGGGAATCCAGGAGTAAGGTTCTACCTTATATCCATTCTGAAAAAGTAAATGTTAATTGGGAATTATCCAATTCACCTTCCCAAGTTTTAAGAGAAGGGGATGTTATTTCGGTTAGAGGGCATGGAAGAATGCTTCTGGACACTGTAGGAGGTATAACCCGGAAAGGAAGAATAAATATTACGATTAAGAGATTCATTTAGGGGGCTGGTATTGGTGTTGACACCATTGGATATCGAAAATAAAAAGTTTAGAAAAAAACCTTTTGGTTATAGTGAATTGGAAGTAGAGGAGTTTCTTACAAAAATAGTTGAAGACTATGAAAAGTTATATAAGGAAAATATTGAATTAAAAGATAAAATTGCAGTGTTAAATGAGGGTATCCAACACTATAAAGCGATTGAAGAAACATTGCAAAATACTTTACTTGTTGCCCAGAGCACAGGAGAAGATATTAAGAAAAATGCTTATGCCAAAGCGGAAAATATATTAAAAGAGGCTGAAATGAAGGCAAGTCAGATGATTGCTGATGCAAATCAAGAAGTTTCAAAAATTAATTATAGATATGAAGACCTCAAACGCAGCTTTGGCGTATTTAAAGCTAAAATTGAGTCCTTGATCTATGCACAGTTGGATATGATGAAAGACATTGCTTCCAAGATAGAGGATTGAGTGGAATGTTGAAGCCGACGGCAAAACATGAAATACATGATGTTGCTCAACCAGGACAATGGATTTATTGAAATAATGATGCAGGACGGTGATACGGTGGAAAAGATAGTACTGGATTTTAAAGAAAGAAGCTATCCTATTTATTTCGAAGAAGATTTTTTTAAACTTCCCGGGATACTAAAGGAAAAAAATTTCTCCTCTAAAGTCTTGATTATTACTGATACGAATGTAGATAATCATTACGGTGAGCAGCTTCAACATTTGTTATCCGGTCAAGGATTTATATGCAATAAATTTGTTTTTCAAGCAGGAGAACAAAATAAAAACCTCGACACTATTTCTCTCATTTATGACGAATGTTTAAAACATAGATTGGATAGAAAGTCTGTAATAATTGCCTTAGGTGGAGGGGTGACGGGGGATATCGCAGGATTTGCCGCCTCTACTTTCATGCGTGGGATTAAGTTTGTGCAGGTACCTACCAGCCTGTTGGCCCAGGTGGATAGCAGTGTGGGAGGAAAAGTGGGGGTAGATTATCAAGGAAGCAAAAATATAATCGGTTCTTTTTATCAACCCTCGCTGGTATATATGAATTTAAAAGTTTTGCAGACGCTGCCTAAAAGAGAATTTATATCCGGGATGGCTGAAGTAATAAAACATGCCGTCATCTACGATTATGACTTTTTTGAATACCTGGAGCAAAACATTGACAGTATCCTTAAGCTGGATACAAATACTTTAAAGTATGTAGTATGGAAAAATTGTATCATAAAATCGCAGGTAGTGCAGCAGGACGAGACGGAACAGGAATTGAGAGCTATATTAAACTTTGGTCATACGATTGGCCATGCGCTCGAGAGCGTATTGGATTTTTCGTTGCTGCACGGAGAGTGTGTATCCGTAGGTATGGCTGCTGCAGCGTTTATTGCTTATAGCAACAATCTGTTAGCTTATAATGACTATGAACGAATATTGTCATTGTTGCAGCGATTTGGATTACCTGTAAAAGTGAAAGATATCGACTGCAATAAAGTTTATGAGGAAATGCTGCGGGATAAAAAACAAGAAAAAAATAAACTAAAGTTCATATTACCGGTTAGGATTGGTAGAGTGATTCAAACTACAGAAGTTACAAAAGAGAATATATTCAGTGCATTGGAACATGTAACATAAAGTAAAGCAGGACAATGTCCTGCTTTTTCTATTTTTCATTTTTCAATTTGAGAATATTTTCGTTGTAAGGCGGGTAAATGACACCTTTTTCAGTAATAATTGCTGTTACATATTTATTAGGTGTTACATCAAAGGCCGGGTTAGCTACTTTTATCCCTTCCGGTGCAATTTGTACTCCGGCTATATGAGTAACTTCCTGCGGATTCCTTTCCTCAATAGGAATTTGTTCACCATCTTCTAAAGAGAAATCAATTGTCGAAATAGGTGCAGCGACATAAAAAGGTATGTTATTTTCTTTAGCCAGCACTGCAACACTATATGTACCAATTTTATTTGCCACATCACCATTGGTTGTTATTCTATCGGCACCTACTATGACACAATTAATTTTCTTCTGTTTCATGAAGTGACCTGCCATATTATCAGTAATTAACGTTACAGGGATACCTTCATGCTGAAGTTCAAATGCTGTCAATCTGGCTCCTTGAAGAAACGGTCTGGTCTCATCGGCAAAAACTGAAATATTTTTTCCGGCTTCATGGGCTGCTCTAATTACTCCCAACGCTGTACCAAAATCAGCAGTTGCCAATGCGCCGGCATTACAATGGGTAAGAATTATATCTCCGGGATGAATAAGGCTGTTTCCAAACTGGCCAATGGCTCTATTAATTTCTACGTCTTCGTTATAAATGGCATTTGCCTCTTTTTCCAGGATATTGATTATGTCTGCAACTTCTTTGTTTTCATTATTTTGAAGAACAGCATACATTCTATCTATTGCCCAAAAAAGATTTACTGCTGTCGGCCTTGTATTACGCAATACATCACATACTTCATTCATTTTTTGCATAAAAACTTCTTTGCTGTTATCTCGGAATTCCCTGGCGCCCAATACAATCCCATAAGCTGCCGTAACCCCGATAGCAGGAGCTCCTCTTACAATCATATCTTTGATAGCTTTGGCTGCGCCAATATAGTCAGTGTATTCATTGATAATAAACTCGGTGGGCAGCCTTGTCTGGTCAATCAGTTTTAATACACCATTTTCCCATTGGATCGGTTTTAATTTGTTACTCATTTTTTACAACTCCATTTTTTCTATCATCGTATAAATTAATTTTTTTACATTTTCCACGTTCTCGTTAAAAACTTTCAGGACAGCTTCATGGGTAACCGGCTTTATATCGTCACGGCCTTCCAGACCCGCATCATAATCGGTAATAAGAGAAATATTTACATAAGGTATTTCCATTTCCAATGCAAGGTAGCATTCCGGATATTGGGTCATATTGATAACTTCCCAGCCCATTTTGCTGAACCATCGGCTTTCTGCCCTTGTAGAGAACCTGGGGCCCTGGATAACAACAACTGTACCGGTTTCATGGACGGGAATATTAAGTTCCCTGGCTGTTTCGATTGCCAGTTTTCTCAATTCCGGATCATACGGGTCAGCCGGGCTGACATGTTTTACCTCCGGGCCTTCAAAGAACGTATCGGCTCTGCCTGTGGTCCGGTCAACAAACTGGTCGCATATTACAAATTCTCCCGGCTTGACATGCGGTTGAAGGCTGCCGCAGGCATTTGGAGCAATAATTTTTTTAACTCCAAGCATTTTCATAGCGTAGATATTGGCCCTGTAAGGGACTAAATGAGGTGGGTATTGGTGTTTTTTCCCGTGACGGGGAAGAAATGCCACTTTTTTATTTCCAATTGTAGCAAGAGCTATTTTGTCACTTGGTTTTCCATACGGAGTATCCACTTCTATTTCTTCGACATTTTCTAAAAAGGAATAAAAGCCAGAACCTCCAAATACTCCGATATCTGCACGTTTATCCATTATGATTCCTCCTCAGGTAGTAATTATATTTTGCTCATTTTAAATTATATAGCATTATGATTATTTTTCAATCATTTTAAGGAAATTTATACTTAATTATTTAATAATAACGCATATGTTTTTAGGGAAAATTAATTTTGAGTACAAATAAGTTTGCTCATATCTGTTCACAGAAACATATCAGATAAAAGGTCTGTGGACTTGTGAATTTTATTCATTGGAGGATAAACAGATGGATAGTAAGAAATTAGATAAATTTAGAAAATTGCTTTTACAGGAAAAGCAACAACATGACCATGTACTGAACGATATGAAGAAATTTGATATGGGGGAAAGTGATAAATACTCAGCAGGTGAACTTTCAAATTACGATAATCATCCCGCAGATTTAGGCTCAGAAATGTTTGAATTAGAACATAATATGGGGCTGCAGGTAAGCGAGGAGCATCAAATTAAAGAAATACATGATGCACTCCAGAGAATTAAGAATGGTACTTATGGAAAATGTGAGTTATGCGGTAAAGAAATTGGTGAAGAGCGATTGGAAATATTACCATCCGCACGTTTATGCATTGATTGTGAAAAGAAAAAAGAAATTGATATGGAGTATTTAATGAACAACCGTCCTGTTGAGGAAAAAGTAATAGATGCACCCTTTGGAAGAAAGTATTTAAATAAACAGGAAGATGATGAATATGAAGGAATGGATCAGTTGTACGATGTTATGAAATATGGTTCTGCCGATACACCCCAGGATATGGGAGGATACCATGATTATGAAGAATATTATACAAATGAAACTGATAAGCAGGGAATGGTTGACGACATGGATCAGATAAGCAATAAGGAGTATAAAGACCAGCTGCCCGATTAATATGAAAATAGTGGGGAGTGAACAGTGGGGAGTGGGGAGTAAAATCGAAACCACAGAAAAAGTCCGGTTTAGCAGGAAGAAGGGATGCGACATGGGGACGGTTCGTCTGTCGAATGCGCTTTTCATGCGACTGAGGAACCGTCCCCATGTCGAAGCCCCATGCGACTGTGGACAGTGGGGAGTAAAAACTGCCCACCGATTCGGGTGGGTACCATCATATATGGAATGCTGAGGCCGGAAAATCGCCTCAACCATTTACAATGCCCCTGAGTAATGCTATAATTTATTAGAAAATAACCATAAGGGGTTGAGATATTTGATTTGGTTTATCATTATAGCAGTGATCATAGGATTAGACCAATACACAAAGTATTTGGCAGCTACAAAGCTCATCAATTATGAGACTATTCCCTTGATAGAAAATGTATTCCATCTTACATTTGTTAAAAATAAGGGTGCAGCTTTTGGAATACTTCAAAATCAAAAGTGGTTTTTTGTCATAGTTACTATCATTATTATGCTTGCAATCATCTACTATATAATCAAGAAAAAACCGGGAAACAAATTACTGATGGTAAGTTTGTCCATGATATTAGGTGGGGCTGTAGGCAACCTTATTGATAGGATCAGATACAGTTATGTCATAGATTTTTTTGATTTTAACCTGATTAACTGGCCTGTATTTAATGTTGCAGATTCATTTGTAGTGGTAGGAACCGTTTTGCTGTCATATTATCTTCTTTTTAAATACGAAGAAAAAAAGGATGAAGCGTAAATGACCACGCAGCAGTTGATAGTAGCAAAAGAGGACAATAATATAAGAATTGACAAATACTTAAGTGATAAAATAAAGGACCTGTCCCGTTCTTATGCACAGAAAATTATAAACGACGGACTTGTTCAAGTGAATAATAAAGCTGTGAAACAAAATTACAAGGTTAAGGCCAATGATATGGTTCATGTTGAAATACCTGAACCGGAAAAGCTTGAAATAAAAGCCGAGGACATTGAACTGGATATTGTTTACGAGGACGCAGACCTGCTTGTGGTTAATAAGCCCCAGGGGATGGTTGTTCATCCTGCTGCAGGAAATTATACCGGTACGCTGGTGAATGCACTTATGAAACACTGTGGGGATAATCTTTCTGCAATTAACGGTATTATCCGTCCTGGTATTGTCCATAGAATTGACAAAGATACCTCCGGCTTGCTGTTGGTTGCAAAAAATAATAGGGCTCACATCAAGCTGGCCAAACAGATTAAAGATCATTCTCTCAGCAGAAGATATGTAGCCATCGTATATGGTGCTTTAAAAAATGATAGCGGAATCATCGATGCACCCATAGGAAGGCATCCTGTAGATAGAAAAAAAATGAGTGTTACTACTAAAAATGGTAGAAACGCTGTAACACATTTTAAAGTACTTGAAAGATTAGGCAACTATTCATATATAGAGTGTAAGCTGGAGACAGGCAGAACTCATCAAATAAGGGTGCACATGAGTTATATCGGTCACCCTATCATTGGAGACCCTGTCTACGGGCCAAAAAAAGATAGGTTTAATTTAAACGGACAGGCTTTACATGCCAAAATAATTGGATTTATCCATCCAACAACCAATGAATATCTGGAATTTGAAGTGTCTCCGCCCCCTTATTTCGACAAATTATTAAATCTATTGCGTAAAAATTTAATAAAATAGTAGACAAAATATAATACTTGGTATATAATTAAATAAACTTGATAAAAAGTGGTTAACCTTTAAATTAGTCCTGTGAGGCTGGTAAGGTTGAGAGGGAGATGCTTGCGATAGGCTAAGCATATATTTTTGTGGAGTTTTTGTGACGTTTCAACTTCTTACCGGCCGGTAAGAAGTTTTTTATTTTGTCAAATTTATGATAAACCATGAAGGAAGGAGATGTAATTTGGAAATGGTTGAAAAAGCAGAAATTATGGATGAGCAGGCAATGCAAAGAGCCATAACAAGGATATCTCATGAGATTATTGAAAAGAATAAGGGAGTTGAAGAACTGGTTTTAATTGGAATTCAAAGACGCGGTGTGCCGTTAGCTCAAAGAATAGCTTCAAAAATAAAAGAAGTGGAAGGTACGGAAATTTCTGTTGGGATTCTTGATATTACACTCTATAGGGATGATTTAAGTTTACTTTCCGAACATCCGGTAATTAATGGTACTGAAATTGGTTTTTCAATCACAGGTAAAAAAATTGTTCTTGTAGATGATGTACTATATACAGGACGTACGGTAAGGGCTGCAATTGATGCAATCATGGATTTGGGAAGGCCTAAAATGATTCAACTGGCAATCTTGATTGACAGGGGACATAGAGAACTTCCCATTAGAGCAGATTATGTAGGAAAAAATGTACCTACGTCCAAAAATGAAGTAGTACATGTGAAAGTTAAAGAAATAGATGGAGTTAATAAAGTGGTCATTAGTAATCAAGACCAGAGCAATGTAGAATAAGATCTCAATGGCGTGGGGCTGGATTTATTACTATCCATGCAGTGATAAGTGATACTACATGGGGGTTAGTAAATATATAACAAGAAAAGTGAAAGGGGAATTTAAAATGTCCAATGGCGTAAAATCTTATATTTTAGGTTTGCAGCACTTATTTGCGATGTTTGGAGCGACTGTTTTAGTTCCAGCATTAACAGGCCTGCATCCTGCTGTTGCACTGTTCACTGCAGGTGTTGGAACGTTAGTATTTCATTATATTACCGGTAAGAAAGTACCGGTGTTTCTCGGTTCCAGTTTTGCTTTTATAGGTGCAATACAATTAGTAGTAAAAAATTATGGTATTCCAGCTGCACAGGGCGGGATTATGGCAGCCGGTTTGGTGTACGTTATCCTATCAGAGTTGGTAGCACTAATAGGTGTAGAAAAGATTAGAAGCTTTTTCCCTCCTGTCGTTACCGGTCCAATTATTATGGTAATCGGTTTAACCTTAAGTCCTGTTGCAGTAGATATGGCATCAGGTAACTGGTACATTGCGGTATTTGTCTTACTGGTAGTAATCGTTGTTACAGTCTTTGATAAAGGTTTCTTTAAATTAGTACCCATACTTATTGGTATAGCTTCTGGATATATTTTAACCCTAATCCTGGATTATCTTAAGCTCACCGGTGAAAAACCTCTTATAAATACACAGGCCATTGTTGATGCTGATTGGTTTAACTTTATTTCTATATTAAGAGGAGAATTTTTTACCCTTCCCGCGTTTAATTTGACTGCCATCTCTCTAATAGCTCCGATAGCAATTGTAACTTTCATGGAACATATCGGTGATATTACTACAAATGGTGCAGTTGTCGGGAAGGATTTCTTTAAAGACCCCGGATTGCACAGAACTCTACTGGGGGATGGGTTAGCTACCTTTGTCGCCGGCTGCTTTGGAGGTCCGGCAAACACCACGTACAGTGAGAATACCGGTGTTTTGGCAGTAACAAAGGTATATGATCCTAAAATTCTCAGAATTGCAGCAGTTTATGCAATTATTCTTAGCCTTGTTGGTAAGCTGGGGGCAATTTTACAAACCATTCCTGTTCCTGTTATGGGAGGAGTAAGCCTCATATTGTTTGGTATGATTGCAAGTATTGGGATGAGAACCATATCGGAAGCTGAATTAGATTTCACCCATAGTAGAAATTTGATTATAGTCTCTCTCATACTTGTAGTGGGACTGGGAGTGGGAGATATTGCAATTACTGAAACTTTTAAAGTGTCCGGGTTATTTTTAGCTGCGTTGGTAGGAATCATTGCGAATAAATTACTTCCTCAAAATGTTTAGGAATTAAAAAGAGTAGTAAGGCATGTCCTACTACTCTTTTTGAAAACATATGATTTATTTAATATGAGGTGATTGAAATATGCTGGGTAAAAGAAAAGATCTTCTTGGGCTTAAGGATTTATCGGCTGAAGAAATTAAATACATTTTGAACAATGCTGAAACCATGAAATATGTACTTTCACAAAAAAATAAAAAGACCCCTCATTTACAGGGGAAATCGATCATTACCCTTTTTTACGAAAATAGCACCAGAACGCGTTTATCTTTTGAACTGGCTGCAAAATATATGAGTGCCAGTGCAGCAAATATCAGCGCCTCCGGAAGCAGCGTTGCAAAAGGTGAAACTTTAATAGATACAGGAAAAACCATTGATATGATGGGAACCGACATTATCATTATCCGCCACCCTATGTCAGGGGCTCCACACCTTTTAGCAAAAAACGTAAAGGCTTCTGTCATTAATGCAGGGGATGGCATGAATGAACACCCTACACAGGCACTTCTGGATATGATGACAATAAAGGAGAAAAAAGGAAAAATAAAGGGATTAAAGGTTGCTATTATCGGCGATATTGCACATAGCAGAGTGGCACGCAGTAATATTTGGGGCTTAACAAAGCTAGGTGCAGAAGTCTGTGTAGCCGGGCCGGCAACGCTCATTCCACCGGAAATTGAAAAGACGGGGGTAAAAGTCTTTAATAGCGTCCAGGAAGCTTTACTGGATGCTGATGTTGTTATGGGGCTCCGAATACAGCTGGAGCGGCAAAAAAGAGGCCTTTTCCCAACCACGCGGGAATATGCGAGGTTTTTTGGAATTGACGATAAAAGACTTATGTTTGCCAAGGAAGATGCACTTCTTCTTCATCCTGGTCCTGTGAACCGTGGTGTAGAGCTATCATCGGATGTAATAGATGGCGAGAAATCTCTCATCAATGAGCAGGTTACGAACGGTGTTGCTGTAAGGATGGCTGTACTTTATCTATTTGCTAGAAAGGGTGGTAGCAATGAGAATATTAATTAAAAATGGACATGTAATTGATCCGAAAAATAGAAGAGATGATAAATTGGATATATATATTGAAAACGGCTTAATTGTAGAAATTGATAAAGAACTTGATTACAGTGGAGGGGATATTGAGGTTATTGACGCAGAAGGAAAACTTGTTGTACCCGGGCTGATAGACATGCATTGCCACCTCCGGGAACCTGGTTATGAATATAAAGAGGACATTGAAAGCGGGACGAGGAGTGCAGCAGTTGGAGGTTTTACTTCCATTGCATGCATGCCAAATACAAATCCTGTCATAGATAACCAAGCGATAGTAGAATACGTAAAGACAAAGGCTAAAAATGTAGGAGTGGTAAATGTATATCCCATCGGGGCTATCACGAAAGGATTGAAAGGTGAAGAGTTAGCTGAGATAGGGGAATTGAAGTTTGCAGGTGTTGTGGCTGTTTCCGATGATGGAAAACCTGTCATGAATTCTTCTCTCATGAGAAGAGCATTGCAGTATGCAAACATGTTTGATACTCCTGTAATATCCCACTGTGAAGATCTGACACTTGTAGGCGACGGTGTAATGAACGAGGGATACATGTCTACCTATCTAGGATTGAAAGGCATCACCCGAGCCGCAGAAGATGTAATGGTTGCAAGGGACATTGTCCTGTCAGAAGTAACCGGAACGCCCATACACATTGCCCATGTAAGTACAGCGGGAGCGGTTGAAATCATCCGTCATGCCAAGGCCAGAGGCGTAAAAGTGACCTGTGAAACATGTCCTCACTATTTTACATTAACGGATAAAGCTGTGGAAGGCTACAACACTGCTGCCAAAATGAACCCGCCTTTAAGGACGGAAGAAGATGTAGAAGCAGTTAAGGAGGGCTTAAAAGATGGAACCATTGACGTTATTGCAACTGACCATGCTCCGCACCATATAGATGAAAAAAATGTTGAATTTGATAAAGCAGCAAATGGAATTGTAGGTTTCGAAACAGCCCTTGCTTTAGGAATAACCTACCTGGTAGATACCGGTATCTTAACCATGAGCCAGTTACTGCAAAAAATGTGTGTAAATCCTGCTAATATCCTGGGATTGAATAAAGGATCCCTGGGGATTAACAGGCCTGCAGATGTCATAGTGATTGATAAAAATGAAGAATATATAGTGGACATCAATAAGTTCCAATCAAAAAGCAGAAATTCACCCTACCATGGTTATACGTTAAAAGGAACAGTGCACTACACCATTGTAGGGGGAAAAGTAATTGTAAGACAAAAAGTATTGTTATAGTGGGCAGTGGGCAGCGGGTAGCGGGGAGTAATTTTGCCCTCTAACCGCTAGCTTCTAGCCTCTAAATTTTCATTTGGAGGTATGGAGAATGTCTATAGATATATTAATTGATAAAATCAGGCAAAAGAATAATCCTTCGGTGGTTGGGCTGGACCCGAGGATTGAATATGTACCGGAGTTTATCAGGGAAGAGTGTTATACCCGGTGCGGAAGGAATCTCAAAGGGGTGGCGCAGGCCATTCTGGAGTTTAACAAAAAGTTAATAGATGAGCTTTGCGATATTATTCCGGCTGTCAAGCCCCAGTCAGCCTATTACGAAATGTATGGTGTTGAAGGAATCAAGACGCTTTACGAAACAATAGAGTATGCCAGAAATAAAGGGTTATATGTTATTACCGATGTCAAAAGAAATGATATTGGGTCTACTGCAGAAGCCTATTCTACCGCATACCTGGGTAAAACTCAAATCGAAGGGGATATTTACGTTGATGCCTTTGCGTCCGATAGCATTACAGTAAACCCTTACCTGGGAACAGATGGTATTCAACCTTTTATTAATGACTGCAGCAAATATAATAAAAGCATATTTATCCTGGTTAAGACATCCAATAGGTCATCGGGTGAAGTACAGGATCTGATGACAGCAGGTGAAACAGTCTATGAAAAAATTGCAGCACTGGTAAATCAATGGGGAAGTCAATGCATGGGACAAAAGGGATACAGCAATATCGGTGCAGTAGTAGGCGCGACTTACCCGGAACAGGCTGCAAAATTACGAAAAATAATGCCCAACACTTACTTCCTGGTTCCTGGATATGGGGCACAGGGTGGAACAGCGAAGGATGTTGCCAACTGTTTTAACAAGGACGGACTAGGTGCAATTGTAAATTCTTCCCGTGGAATCATGTGTGCATATATAAACAAAAAATATGAAGAAAAAGAATTTGCTGCAGCAGCAAGAGAAGAAGCCATAAGGATGAGAGATGAGATACTGAATTGTATAATATAAAAATAGTTCATTATACTGAAAGGTGGGATAAAACATGAAGGCAATATTGGCTTTAGAAGATGGCTCAATCTTTAAAGGCAATAGTTTTGGCGCAGAAGGGGAAGTAATCGGAGAAATCGTATTCAATACCGGTATGACAGGATATCAGGAAATACTTACTGACCCTTCTTATTGCGGTCAAATTGTGACAATGACATATCCGTTAATAGGTAACTATGGCGTTAATATAGATGACTTTGAATCAATAAAACCCCAGGTAAAAGGGTTTATCGTAAGAGAATTATGTAAAACACCTAGCAACTGGCGTTCTACCGAAACTTTAAATGAGTATCTTAAAAGATATAATATTATAGGAATTGAGGGAATTGATACTCGGGCACTAACCAGAATTTTAAGGGATAAGGGTACAATGAACGGTATTATTTCCACAGATCCCAATTTTGATATTCGTCAAAGGTTGGATGAAATAAAAAATTTCCGAATTAATAATCCTGTAGATGAGGTTACATGCAAGGAAATACAGAAATATCCCGGAGAAGGCTATAAGGTTGCAGTAATTGATTTAGGCGCTAAAGCAAATATCATACGTTCTCTGGTCAATAGAGGCTGCGACGTTATAGTATTCCCTGCGAGAAGTAGTGCAGATGAAATTTTAAGGCATAACCCTGATGGAATTATGCTATCCAATGGACCAGGGGACCCAAAGGATTGTTCGGAGGTTATAAAAAATATTAAAAAACTGATGGACTCGGGAAAGCCCATATTTGGCATATGTCTCGGCCATCAATTAACTGCTTTGGCCAATGGTGCGGATACTCAACGGTTAAAATACGGACATAGAGGCTGCAACCATCCAGTAAAAGATATCAAAAAGGATCTTACTTATATCACATCCCAAAATCATGGCTATACCATTGTAGAAGCTTCTTTAGATAAAACAAAAGCAGAAATCAGCCATATTAACATGAACGATGGGACTATCGAAGGTGTCCGTTATAAAGACAGGCCTGTCTTTACCGTGCAGTTTCACCCGGAAGCGTCACCCGGGCCCAAAGATACAGCATATTTATTCGATGAATTTTTAGAACTAATGAAAATATACGGAAAGGGGAAAAATTAATGCCTTTAAGAAAAGATGTAAAGAGGGTATTGGTCATCGGGTCAGGCCCAATCATCATCGGGCAGGCGGCAGAATTTGATTATGCAGGAACACAAGCCTGCCGGGCACTAAGAGAAGAAAACATCGAAGTCATACTCGTCAACAGCAATCCGGCAACCATCATGACAGACAAGAATATTGCCAACAAGGTTTATATAGAACCATTAACTCCTGAGATCATTAAAAAAATCATCATTAAAGAAAAACCTGACAGTATACTCCCTACACTTGGGGGACAAACAGGTCTTAACCTTGCAATGGAATTGGCTGAAGAGGGCTTTTTGCAGCAGCAAGGCGTAAAGCTTCTGGGAACAGCAGTAGAAGCTATTAAGATGGCAGAAGACCGTCAGGAATTTAAAGATACCATGGAGAGAATTGGTGAGCCTGTCATTGCCAGCAAAGTGGTAAGTACCTATGAGGATGCTCTTGCTTTTGCTAAGGAGATAGGATTTCCTGTTATCGTACGCCCTGCCTATACCCTGGGCGGCACAGGAGGGGGAATTGCAAATAATGAACAGGAATTGTCCGAAATTGCACCTAATGGTTTAAGACTCAGCAGGGTTCATCAGGTCCTTATTGAAAAATGTATTGCAGGCTGGAAAGAAATTGAATATGAAGTAATGAGGGACAGCAAAGGAAATTGCATCACCGTATGTAATATGGAGAATATTGACCCGGTTGGAGTGCATACCGGGGACAGTATCGTGGTAGCGCCGTCCCAAACGCTTACCGATAAAGAGTATCAAATGCTAAGAAGCGCGGCTTTGAATATTATCTCCGCTCTGGGGATAGAAGGTGGGTGTAATGTCCAGTTTGCTTTAAATCCGTATAGTTTTGAGTATGCGGTAATCGAAGTAAATCCAAGGGTAAGCCGTTCCAGTGCCCTGGCGTCAAAAGCTACCGGATATCCGATTGCAAAGGTTGCAACCAAAATTGCAATAGGATATGGTTTGGACGAAATACAAAATGCGGTTACAGGTAAAACCTATGCCTGCTTTGAACCTACCCTTGACTATGTAGTCGTAAAAATTCCAAAGTGGCCCTTTGATAAATTTGTAAAGGCAAAAAGGACGTTAGGCACACAGATGAAGGCGACAGGAGAAGTAATGGCAATAAGCTCTTCCTTTGAGGGCGGCTTGATGAAAGCTATCCGCTCCCTTGAGCTTGGATTATTTAACATAGAGCTGCCGCATCTAAAAAAATTATCAACCCAGGAAATTTATTCGAGGATTAAAAATATTGATGATGAGAGGATTTTTGTTATAGCAGAAGCTTTAAGACGTGGAATTACCGTTAAAGAAATCAATAGCATTACAAAAATAGACCTGTTTTTCCTGGAAAAAATCAATCAGCTTATACAGTTGGAAAACACATTAAAATCTAAAACCATTAAACAACTGGATAAAGAGACATTACTAAAAGCCAAAAAAATGGGGTATACCGATGCAGTAATTGCCTCATTTATCGGCAGCACCAGAGAACAGGTTAGAGATTTGAGAAAATCGCATAACATCCATCCATCGTATAAAATGGTTGATACCTGTGCTGCAGAATTTGAAGCTGTAACGCCCTACTATTATTCCACATTTGATGAACATTCAGAAGTAAAACAATCGGCTAATAAAAAGGTTCTGGTGATAGGTTCGGGACCTATCAGAATCGGACAGGGAATAGAGTTTGACTACTGTTCTGTCCATTCGGTATGGGCTTTAAAAGAGGCGGGATATGAGACCATTATAGCCAATAATAACCCCGAAACGGTTAGTACCGACTTTGATACGTCCGACCGTCTGTATTTTGAGCCTTTAACTCCGGAAGACATTGAATATGTTGTCGAAACTGAGAAGCCGTATGGTGCCATTGTGCAATTCGGAGGCCAAACAGCTATAAAGCTGACCAAAACATTAAAAGAATTAGGTGTAAAAATATTAGGAACCTCGGCTGAAAATATCGATGCTGCCGAAGATAGGGAGAAATTTGATAAAATACTGGAGAAGTGCGGCATCCCAAGACCGGCTGGCAGGACTGTCTTTACACTGGAAGAAGCTTTGGATGCAGCACAGCAGTTAGGGTATCCCGTCCTTGTAAGGCCATCCTATGTACTTGGCGGACAGGGAATGGAAATCGCTTATAATGAAAATGATATCACTGAGTTTATGGAAATTATCAATCGGGTAAAACAGGAGCACCCGATATTGATTGATAAATATATGATGGGAAAAGAAATAGAAGTAGATGCTATCTGTGATGGTGAAGACATCCTCATTCCAGGAATTATGGAACACCTGGAAAGGGCAGGAGTACATTCGGGAGATAGTATATCTGTTTACCCAACCCAAACCATTGACCGGAAATATAAAGATATAATTGTAGACTATACCTGTAAGCTGGCAAAAGCCCTGGACGTTAAAGGGCTCATCAACATACAGTTTGTCTTGTACGACAGCCAGGTATACGTGATAGAGGTTAACCCCCGTTCCAGCAGAACGGTGCCTTATATCAGCAAGGTTACCAATGTACCAATGGTGAATTTGGCGACAAAGATAGTCCTGGGTGAAAAATTAAAAGATTTAGGATATGGTACGGGCTTACATCCGGAAGGAAAATATGTAGCCGTTAAGGTGCCTGTATTCTCCTTTGAAAAACTGCATGATGTAGACATAAGCCTGGGACCGGAAATGAAGTCGACGGGAGAAGTCCTGGGAATTTCTGAGAATTTTGCGGAAGCTCTGTATAAAGGCTTGATCGGTGCAGGACTTAAGATTCCTAAAAAAGGCAATATATTAATGACTGTCAGAGATACGGATAAACAAGAACTGATTGCGATAGCACAGGATTTTGAAAAATTAGGGTTTAAATTATATGCGACAGGAAATACAGCACATAAACTTAACAGCAATTATATTGCTGCCAATGTTGTTAAAAAAATCGGTGAAGGCTCGCCGGATATACTGGAACTCATACAGGCAGGAAAATTTAGCCTGGTAATTAATACTCCTACGCGAGGAAGGCAGCCGGAAAGAGACGGTTTTAAAATCAGGAGAAAGTCTGTCGAACAATCCATCCCCTGCTTGACTTCCCTAGACACTGCAAAAGCTGTTATAGCCAGCCTTAAGTTAAATAAAGAAGAAAAGGATCTGGAGGTAATAGACATTACAAAAATATAAATATAAAAATAATATATATTTTTATAGTAGAGAGGAGAAAAAATGTTCAAACAAAACCATCTTTGCAAAATAAGTAATAAAAAAGAAATTGCTCCTGGAATTATTGATATGAGGATAATAAGTCAAGAGATTGCCCAACAGGCCAAGCCGGGACAATTTTTGAATATTAAATGTGATAACGGTTTAAATGCAATTTTAAGAAGACCTATCAGTATATGTGATGTTGATGTTGAAAAGAATGAAGTACGATTTGTTTTTCAGATAAAAGGCGAGGGTACAAAATTACTGGCAAGCAAAACGATAGGTGATTGTATAGATATCTTAGGTCCTCTTGGAACTTCATATACTTTAGAAACTAAATATGCTAAACCACTGCTTATTGGAGGAGGAATAGGCGTATTTCCGCTTCTAATGCTTGCCAAGTCAATTTCAGCTCAAAACATAACAGCATATTTGGGATTCAGAAATAAAGACATGGTAGTTCTTGAAGAAGATTTTAATAAGGTATGTTCAGAAATGCAAATAGCTACCGATGACGGAAGCTATGGATATAAAGGATATGTAACGCAATTGATGGAAGAAAAATTAAAACAGGGCAAGACTGATATTGTTTATGCCTGCGGACCACAACCAATGCTTAAGATGGTTAACAGTATCTGTAAAACATATGCCGTTCCCTGTCAAATCTCTTTGGAGCAAAGAATGGGATGTGGGATTGGTGCGTGTCTGGTGTGCGCTTGCAAGATAAAATCTGATAGTGCTTGGGAATACAAGCATGTTTGTAAGGATGGTCCTGTATTCTGGGGGAATGAGGTGATGTTTGATGAGTAATTATAAAGTTCGGAGTTCGGAGTTCGGAGCTCGGAGTTATAATTGTGAAAATGATGGTGCATCTCAACGCTCATTCAATATGAAAATTAACATTGCAGGAATCCAACTTAATAATCCCGTCATCACTGCCTCGGGAACTTTTGGCTTTGGCAGGGAATATGGAGAGTATTTTGACCTGAACCGGCTGGGGGGAATATGTGTAAAGGGATTAACCCTTACACCGCGACAGGGAAATAAACCGCCGCGGATTGCCGAAACGCCTGCAGGAATTCTCAATAGCGTTGGATTGCAAAACCCAGGTGTAAGATATTTTGTAGAACACGAAGTTCCATTTTTAAGACAATTTACTGCAAAAATTATTGCAAACATTTCCGGCAATACCGTGGAAGAATATTGCACCATGGCGGAAATTCTAAGTGATAGCGACATAGATTTGATAGAAATGAATATTTCCTGTCCAAATGTAAAGGAAGGTGGAGTAGCTTTTGGAACAAATGCCGGTACCGTGAATAACATTACACAACAGGTAAAAAAATATTGCAAAAAACCGCTCATTGTAAAACTCTCACCCAACGTTACAGATATCAAGGAGATTGCAAAGGCTGCAGAGGACGGAGGAGCAGACGCGATATCATTAATTAACACATTATTAGGCATGGCAATAGATATTAATACCCGCAAACCAATCCTGGCTAATAATGTGGGTGGTTTATCGGGACCGGCTGTAAAGCCTATAGCTGTTAGAATGGTATGGCAGGTGGCATCAGTCGTAAAAGTGCCAATTATCGGAATGGGGGGAATAATGACCGGAGAAGACGCCGTAGAATTTATGTTGGCAGGTGCTTCTGCAGTGGCTGTAGGAATTGCAAATTTTGTTGACCCTTTAGCGTGTATAAAAGTTTTGGAAGGATTAGAAAGTTATCTCCATAAGAATAACATTTATGATGTAAAGGAAATAATAGGGAAAGTGGAACCGAATTAAGGAGGTAATCCTTGTGACACGTTTGATTTTAGTTAGACATGGTGAAGCTGAAGGGAATATTATCCGCAGATTTCATGGACATACCGATTCTCATTTAACTCCAAACGGGCATTTGCAGGCACAAAAGCTAGCTGAAAGACTATCAAAAGAACATATAGATGTTTTATATTCCAGCGACCTTTCGAGGGCTTTTCAAACTGCAAAATACATTAGTGAACAAAAAGGGTTGATTATCCGTGTTGTTAAAGGTTTAAGAGAAATTAATGGCGGTGAATGGGAGGATGTACCCTGGGCCGATTTACCTCACAGGTGGCCGGAAGCTTACCATCACTGGGAAAACAAACCCTATTTGCTTCAAATGCCAAACGGAGAATCCATGGTCGAATTTCAAAACAGGGTGGTAAAAGAAATTATAAAGATTATAAAAGATAATAAAAAGAAAGATATCTGTGTAGTTACCCATGGTACGGTTATTAAAGCATTGCTCTGCTATTTTTACGGCAAGCCGCTTGAGGAATTTACAGATATTCAATGGCATGATAATGCATCCATAACAATTGTTAATATTAAAGATGATAATTACACGGTGGTAATTGAGGGAGATAATGCTCACTTGGGTGAGTTGAGCACCCTTGCCAAACAGGATTGGTGGAGGAAAAAGGACGTATAAAGTTATATAAAAAAGATATAGAAGGGGAGAATTTTTATGATTACAAGGGAAAGAGTATTAGAGATTTTAAAAGAAGCAGGTGTACTGTTAGAGGGACATTTTCTTTTGACATCGGGCCGTCATAGTAATAAATATTTACAGTGTGCAAAGATATTTCAGTATACCAAGTATAGTGAAGAGCTATGCAAGGCATTGGCTGACAAATTCAAAGATGCAGGTGTTGATGTGGTAATAGGACCGGCGATAGGTGCAATTCAGATGTCTTATGAAGTAAGCCGCTGGCTGGGGGTGAAAAACATATTTGCTGAAAGGGAAAACGGAATTATGACCCTTAGAAGAGGTTTTACTATTGAAAAAGGACAAAAAGTACTGGTAGTAGAAGATGTTGTGACTACAGGGGGCTCGGTAAGAGAAGTTATAAAAATTGTTCAGGAATCCGGTGGAGAAGTTGCAGGAGTAGGAGCAGTAGTAGACAGGACCGGAGGTAAAATTGACTTTGGAACAAGGTTTGAGGCAGTAATATCTATGGAGGTTGAATCCTATGAACCTGAAAATTGTCCTCTCTGTAAGCAAGGGATACCTTTCATCAAGCCGGGCAGCAGAAATTTAAAATAAAACTTTGGTATTTACAAGTGACAAAATGTGGTGTATAATATTACCTGCACCACATTAGAACTTGGCCCTATCGTCTAGTGGCCTAGGACGCCGCCCTCTCACGGCGGTAACAGGGGTTCGAATCCCCTTAGGGTCACCATTATATAAAATTTTTAAATGAAATAATCACCCGCAGTAGCGAGGCAGGGTGATTATTTTTTATCTCCAATATTGCTTTTATGATCGCAACAAAATAGCCTAGTCTTATTATCATAAAAACATCACCCAAATTATTTTTCCCAAATTAGAATTAAAATAGAAATCAAAATAGAAAAGTCTGGACACTGGTAAAAATTTGTGATATGATTATACAAAATAAAAATTTTGTATAATCAGGAGTGGAAGTTATGATTGATTTTAGTGAAGCGCCGCAAGTTATTCGAGACTATCTAAGTTATATGGAAACAATTAAAGGCAAATCAAAAAATACAACAAAAGAATACTTTTTTGATTTAAGGACATTTTTCAGATTTATGAAGATACATAAAGGTTATGTTGATAAAGATGCTGATTTTGAAAAAATACCAATTGATGATATAAATGTTGAGTTAATTAAAACAATAACTTTAAGCGATTTATACGAATATATGGCTTATGTTAATCGTAAACGTGGCAATAATGCAAACTCACGGGCCAGAAAGGTTGCCAGTATAAAATCATTTTTTAGTTACCTTAATACAAAAGCAAAGCTCATAGATATTAATCCTGCTAAAGAACTAGAATCTCCAAAAATTCAAAAGCGCATGCCCAGATATTTGAACCTTGAAGAAAGTAAACAATTACTATATGCAATAAATGGTGAATATAAAGAAAGAGATTACGCGATACTGACGTTATTTTTAAATTGTGGCTTACGGCTTTCTGAACTTGTAAGTATAAACTTAAATAAAATTAAAAATGATACTTTAACAGTTGTTGGCAAAGGCAATAAGGAAAGAACAATATACCTTAATAAGGCTTGTATTAATGCTATCAATAACTATTTGCGTGTACGTCCTGTCAATGGCGTTAAAGATAAAAATGCCCTTTTTCTAAGTGAGAGAAAACAAAGAATTAGCAATAAAACTGTTCAATATATTGTAAAGAAGTATATAAAACAAGCCGGGCTGGATCCTGAAAAATATTCAACTCATAAGTTGCGTCATACTGCCGCCACACTAATGTATAAACACGGTGGAGTTGACATAAGAGCATTACAGGAAATTTTGGGCCATGAAAACTTATCCACCACCGAAATTTATACGCATGTAGATAATGAACAATTGCGAAATGCCGTAGACCAAAATCCGTTGGCAAACATAATAAAGGAAGGGGAATAATAACTCCCTTTCCCCTTCCGGATACATTGTCGCTCTTCCCTTCCCTATTTATTTACTTCCAATTCTAATATGTCATCAATTCCGATAGCTCTGTAATCCGCATCATCATCAATACATTTTCCGCAGCTGGTACAAATTTTACTGCTATCTATATCACACATATTACAATCTCCGCAGTTGGTACACAATCTATCTTCTAATATACATTCCTTACGTGGCATTGCTTTCCTCCAACTCTAATCATAACATCAATAGTATTATTTTAACCATATATTTCTTTTAGTATATCATACAATCATAAAAAAGTAACTAGTTATTTAACAGGAACTCTAAGTATTTGCCCTTGAGTGAGCATTGCAGTTTCCATATTATTTTCCAGCATGATTTCATTAATAAAATTTCTAATATCCTTATGGTTTTGATTATAACGTAATGCTATATCCCATAATGTATCTCCAGTAGCAATATGTACATAAATATAATTACTTTCAGCTTGACCTCGAACGGATGTTTGGGCAAAAAACATAACAGTTAGAATGACTGAAAGGATTAAAATTGAAGTAATAAATGTTACAAAGCGCTTTTTATTAATAATCTTCAGCTTGAGCTGCGTTTTAGTTCTCATATTTCTTCCTCCCCACCAAAACGAACAGATGTTCTATGTGGTTAATTGTACCAGAACATTTGTTCTAAGTCAATAAATTTTTAAAATTTTTACGAACATTCGTTTGATATATTGTGTAACATATGTTATAATGACATTAAAATTTAATGGGAAAGGTGTCCTGATTTATGCAAAAAAAATTGACTGAAAAGCAGCAGATGATATTGGATTTTATAAATGAACAAATTGAGGAAAAAGGATATCCCCCTTCTGTCAGGGAAATATGCAGTGCTGTCGGATTGAAATCTACATCTACAGTACATGGTTATTTGGAAAGATTAGAAAAAAAGGGCTTGTTGCATAAAGATGCTTCTAAACCCAGAGCTTTGAGAATTATAGAAAACAAAGCTCGTAAAAATCCTTCATTGAGCAATATTATGCCTGCCAGGGAACTAATTCAGGTTCCGATATTAGGAAAAGTTACTGCCGGGCAACCTATTTTAGCCGTGGAAAATATTGAAGATACTTTTCCTTTACCTGTTGAATTAGCCCAGAACAGTGATGTGTTTATGCTTCGTGTAAGCGGAGAAAGCATGGTTGATGCCGGAATATTAGATGGTGATTTAGTGATTATAAGAAAACAAAATACTGCCAATAATGGTGATATTGTTGTAGCACTAATTGAAGACGAGGCAACAGTAAAAAGGTTCTATAAAGAAAACGGATATTTTAGATTGCAACCTGAAAATCAATTTATGGATCCTATCATTGTTAAGGAAGTTTCAATACTTGGAAAAGTTATTGGTGTTTTTAGAAAACTTTAGTTCAATTGCATTATATAAAGAAGGTACTGTCCGTGCAGTACCTTCTTGCAGTTATTAAGTATATTTATATTTTTAATAAACCTTTGTCCATCATATCTTGAAGTGCAATGATAATTCCCAATTTAGCATGGTTCCAGATTAGCCCTCCTTGCATATAGGCAATATAAGGAGGTTTGATTGGAGCATCTGCACTTAATTCAATTGAAGATCCCTGGATAAATGCTCCCGCAGCCATAATAACCTGAGAGTCGTAACCCGGCATATCCCATGGTTGAGGTCTTACAAAGGAATCGATGGGAGCACCCTTTTGTATTCCCTGGCAAAAGCTTATCAGCAGTTCCGGGTTATTAAATTTTATTGCCTGGATAATATCTGTCCTGATTTCATCAGATTTAGGACATACCTCAAAGCCAAGCCTTTCAAACAGCGCCGCACAGAATATGGCTGCTTTCAAACTTTGTGAAACAATATGCGGAGCCATAAAAAATCCTTGAAAGAGGTGTCGATTCATCCCCAGGGATGCCCCACACTTCTTCCCTATTCCTGGTGATGTCAGACGGTAAGCAGCTAATTTTATATACTCTTTCTTCCCCGCAATATATCCACCTGTAGGAGCCAAACCGCCACCAGGGTTTTTTATCAGCGATCCGGCAACCAGGTCAGCTCCTACTTCTGTAGGTTCAATGGTTTCAACAAATTCACCATAACAGTTGTCTACCAAACATATTGTATCAGGATTAATAGTTTTTATGGTATGAATTAACCTCTCTATTTCTTTTACCGTTAAAGAAGGTCTCCAATCATATCCCTTAGATCTCTGAATCATTGCTACTTTTGTATTTTTATCAATAGAAGCACTTATTTCATCATAGTTTATTGTTCCCATGGGTGTAAGGTCTACCTGTTGGTATTTTATACCCAGTTCTCTCAAAGATCCATTATTTTTCCCCCTTATACCTATTACTTCTTCCAAGGTGTCATAGGGTTTTCCTGTAACTGAAATCAATGTGTCTCCCGGCCTTAAAACCCCATATAAGCATAGTGCAAGAGCGTGGGTGCCGGAAACAATATGATGCCTGACTAATGCATCTTCACTTCTAAAAGTTTCTGCATAAACAGCATCTAAAGCATCTCTGCCTAAATCGTCATAACCATATCCTGTTGTTTCTACAAAATGACTGTCACTAATATGATTGTTTTGAAAAGCTTTTAATACTTTATACTGGTTGAACCGGCTTATGTAATCTATTTCGCTGAATTTATCCGCAACTTGCTCTTCTACTTCTTTTGATAAAATATAAGTCTTTTTGCTTATATTAAATTCTTGAAATAACAAATCAGCTATATCTCTTTGCATATAAATAGATCATCCTTTCTAGTGATGCGTATATTTTAACATAAGTATGCATGTTAAGCAACGTGTAAATATCTTAGGAAAAAAGCCTGAATAAATGAATATAAATCAGCAAACAATAAAGACTACTATTTTTAATAATTAAAAATCGCACTATGGAGGATTAGAATGATTATCATATATCATTGTTCAGGAGGATCGCATTCCTCTGTTCTGGCTGCCCATATTCATTTAGGAATATTGCCTTCTGACAGAATTCCCAACCCAAAAGAAATTATAGAAAAAACAAATTTTGATACCTCTTGTAAAAAAGAATGGGGTTTAATCAAGGTTGTGGGAATTGATGATCATGGAACAGTCATTTGCACTATGGGAAGGCGCTTTAGTGCAAATATCGTCATCCAGGCATTAAACAGCTTAAATGACATTTTAGGAAATAAAGGAAATTTACAATTAATTAATATTCATACTAATGTGAACCTTTTAATGAAAATTGGAGGTTTTCTATCCAGAGGGTGTGGCATGGTTGCTATTGGAAGACCAATTGTAATAAAAGGTTCATTGGATGCATATTACAATATTGTAGAAGTGGTTAAAAATGTAAAATATCGTCTTTACAAAGAATAGATGAGAAATTTTATGATTTTTTGTAAAATAATATTTTCTTTTACTATTATAAAAGGATTCTTTCAAATTATATAGAATATATTATCCAATATCTTAATCTTAATGCAGCAAAGCGAAGTGATAATGTGAGGTTAAAGGTTATTGCTTGTAAAGTATTATTTCGAGAGCTAAGTTTGATTGCAGCAAAGTCGAAGAACTTTATCGATATTACTTATATGAGGCAAGGTTTTCACGATGAGCCTAATTTATTACGGGAAAGGGTACAACATGAAATCGATAAAATAGATCGGGGTGATGATTGGTATACTTATAAATCCTGTATGAATGAAGATTTTGACGCTATTTTATTGGGCTACGCACTGTGCAGCAATGGAATTATCGGTCTTTCCTCTAAAAAATATAAAATTGTAGTCCCCAAAGCTCATGACTGTATTACACTCCTATTAGGATCTAAAGAAAGATATAAAGAATATTTCGACTCTCATAAAGGGGTGTACTGGTATTCTGCAGGCTGGCTTGAGAATACTCCTATGCCAGGAAAAGAAAGATATGATTTTATCCGAAACCAATATATTGAAAAATACGGGGAAGAAAATGCAGATTACCTCATGGAGATGGAGCAAAACTGGTTTAATGAATACCAATGGTGTACATTTATTGACTGGCCTGAATTTAACAATACCGGTCATAAAGAATATACTAAACAATGTGCCGAATTTTTAAAATGGAATTATGATGAAGTGACGGGAGATAAATCACTACTGGTTGACTTTTTAAATGGGAATTGGGATGAGTCCAGATTTTTAATTGTTCCTCCCGGAAAAACAATCCAGCCTTCTTATGATGAACAGATTATTACTGTGGCAGAATGTGTAAAACAGCCATTTAATCTATCCATGCGGAAATGATCACATTTTTTTGCTTTGTAGATAGATTAGAGCGCTTCTTCTCTATTAAAGTATCAAGGTGCAGATTATTTAATCCGCTGCAATATGCTTTATTTTCCATTCCTGCTTTAGTCCGCTTGAAAGCGGATTCGGTCAAAAACCGTGGACTTCCAGTCTAAATACGCTTTCAGCCGACTTTAGTCGGAATAGAACAACCCACCCTTTTTATAATTAAATTTTACCCCTCTTAAAGATGACATTAGTGTAAATAATTAACATTAGAATTTTCCTTTCACATAGGGAAAAAACTTTTTCAAGAATCCGGTTGACAACGAGCCTCCCCTCTATGATTAGCCAGCCGATGGGGCCAGCCCCCACCCCCTCGAAGTATGGCTATGAAGTTCGAGCATAGAGGGAGATGGGCGGCTGGCGCCTTAACAGGCTATCATACAGGAACATCTCATTGTAAACCGCACTTAAAAAACTTTTTTCTCCCGAGTTGCAGGTAGCCTTAAATAAACTTCTTAAACTATTCGCCCCCCTTCTTATGACATGGTTGTTAAAATTATTGTTTCTGCATCCATTCTCTGGTCTCTTTGAGCCTGAATGAGTTACCGTTCATATTCACTATGTAAGCTTTGTGAGTTAGTCTGTCAATCATTGCAGCTGTCATGACAGGATCCTTAAATATCTCTCCCCACCTTTCAAATGATAAATTAGTAGTTATAATTGTTGATTTTCTCCCGGCCCTTAATGATAGATTGGTAAACAGCAGTTCAGATCCTTCCTTATCAAAGGAAATGTAACCTAGTTCATCTGCTATAACCAGATCATATTTCTCAAACCTATTTTCAAAAGCCGTAAGTTCTTCTCTGAACGGCTCTCTTTAAGCTGGTTTATTAGTATAGGCACTGTCGTAAAAAGCACCTTATAGCCTTTAAGGCAAGCTTTTATGCCCAATCCTATCGCAAGATGGGTTTTACCTGTACCGGGATTCCCTGCGAGTATCACGTTTTGACCGGTAGATATAAATTCAAGAGAACTTAGCGTTTTAAGCTTCTTATTGTACATTATATTTCAATACATCGTATGTTTCGGTTCTACTAATAAATGGCAGAAAATAACCTTTTTCCTGTCTTATTTCAATACATCGTATGTTTCGGTTCTACTTATCCATTTCTTTATATATTTGCGTACTTTTCAAATTTCAATACATCGTATGTTTCGGTTCTACTTATAGCATCAGTTATAGGTGCCAACATATCAGACGATTTCAATACATCGTATGTTTCGGTTCTACAAAGTAGGGTCGAATGGTAAACCTGTTTTAAAAGTATTTCAATACATCGTATGTTTCGGTTCTACTTGAAACCAACCAAAATGCTCAAAGAGAGAAAAAAAATTTCAATACATCGTATGTTTCGGTTCTACTTTCGGTTTTATATAATTCTATTTTTTTAGCAAGAATTTCAATACATCGTATGTTTCGGTTCTACCTTTTAGCCATTCGCTGTAACCTTTTACTCCTGCAATATTTCAATACATCGTATGTTTCGGTTCTACTACCATTAGTCAATACTTCCACTTCTCCCTGTGTCGCATTTCAATACATCGTATGTTTCGGTTCTACTAATCCGCTGCAACATATTTCCATCTGTTTTCTGTTATATTTCAATACATCGTATGTTTCGGTTCTACATAAGAAGAAAACATATAGGAAAATGGCTTGCATAATTTCAATACATCGTATGTTTCGGTTCTACCTAAGCATTGCTGTGGTAAAAGCATCAAATCCGGAATTTCAATACATCGTATGTTTCGGTTCTACAAACTGCTTATAAGGATATGGATCAGGCGTCACAGAATTTCAATACATCGTATGTTTCGGTTCTACAGCCATGCTCGCAGCAGACCTTACTCTTAAATTCGAATTTCAATACATCGTATGTTTCGGTTCTACGTTTTTTAAAGAATCTGCCTTCACTGTTTGATTTTATTTCAATACATCGTATGTTTCGGTTCTACTAGGCTTGATTAATTTAAGAATGGAGGTTTTTTTTGATTTCAATACATCGTATGTTTCGGTTCTACGATTTAACAGGTGTTGATTTATCTGTGGTACTTAAATTTCAATACATCGTATGTTTCGGTTCTACCAGCACGCTATAGTTTTTATAACGTGCTGGAGCAAATTTCAATACATCGTATGTTTCGGTTCTACTGTTCACTAGGTAAATAATAAACCTTAGGGAGTTCAATTTCAATACATCGTATGTTTCGGTTCTACCAATAACAGAGGAAACGGAGTTAAAAGCAATGAAGCCATTTCAATACATCGTATGTTTCGGTTCTACTATATATTATTTCCATTTATTTACAATGTAATACAAATTTCAATACATCGTATGTTTCGGTTCTACTAATATAATTTAGGGAGGTTAAACAATGGTTAAAACATTTCAATACATCGTATGTTTCGGTTCTACTAAATTCTGCAATGATTATACAGCCAATGCAATTTTATTTCAATACATCGTATGTTTCGGTTCTACTTGTAGACTCCAATTTGTCAGTTAGTTTTGTGTTTAAATTTCAATACATCGTATGTTTCGGTTCTACTGCGCTTCCTGTTCTGATTTGCATTCTTCCATTAACATTTCAATACATCGTATGTTTCGGTTCTACAGGTAGTTAAGATCAAAGTTATATTTGATAAAAAAATTTCAATACATCGTATGTTTCGGTTCTACTAAAGTAGGGTCGAATGGTAAACCTGTTTTAAAGATATTTCAATACATCGTATGTTTCGGTTCTACAGGGGCTATAATTTACTTCAAAATACGGTAAAAAATTTCAATACATCGTATGTTTCGGTTCTACTAAGCACACCTTTGTAGTACGCCCAACGTGTTGCGGATTTCAATACATCGTATGTTTCGGTTCTACAGCTTCAATCTTTTGCAACTTCTCATGTTCAGATATATTTCAATACATCGTATGTTTCGGTTCTACGGAATCAGGTTCTAAAATTGAGATACATTTTATTTTATATTTCAATACATCGTATGTTTCGGTTCTACGCTTTTTATAATGTGGAATTGCTTTGGAGCGTGGTATTTCAATACATCGTATGTTTCGGTTCTACTCCTGATGGGCAGAAAATTGAGAGAGTATGTTTTTCATTTCAATACATCGTATGTTTCGGTTCTACAACGGATCCAGCGGCGCTTCCCGCAGTGCCGGGCGTATTTCAATACATCGTATGTTTCGGTTCTACAGGAAAATGCTTGTTGCAGCAGTCAAAAGACTCTAATTTCAATACATCGTATGTTTCGGTTCTACACGTATTATATTATCAATCAGTACTGGTCTACACTTATTTCAATACATCGTATGTTTCGGTTCTACAAAGGCAACATGCCCAGGGAACGACATACTGCTGGAATTTCAATACATCGTATGTTTCGGTTCTACCTTTATTCCTATGTCTTTAATATTTTTAGTCTTATATTTCAATACATCGTATGTTTCGGTTCTACGCGCAGCCCTTGAAATTCCGTATGAATTGCTTGTAAATTTCAATACATCGTATGTTTCGGTTCTACAATAATGGAACCATTCAAACTTAAAGAAAAGATTTAATTTCAATACATCGTATGTTTCGGTTCTACCCCCGTTCAGGAAGTCACAGCCGCGAAATTGAGGGTATTTCAATACATCGTATGTTTCGGTTCTACGTGTTAATCAACTGAACTTCCGTAACCCTTACTGTATTTCAATACATCGTATGTTTCGGTTCTACGTGATTAAGCATGATCGAGATAACAGAAAAACAGATATTTCAATACATCGTATGTTTCGGTTCTACTTACGCCCTATTTTATGAAGGCGAAAACCTTATTATATTTCAATACATCGTATGTTTCGGTTCTACCAACGGAAGTCGTCTGTTCGGAAACTTTAACTCCAATTTCAATACATCGTATGTTTCGGTTCTACTTCGACACGGCTTATTTGACCGCGTTATTCAGCTAAATTTCAATACATCGTATGTTTCGGTTCTACTATTGCTTGTTTGCTTCGATAAGCTTATTCATGTAATTTCAATACATCGTATGTTTCGGTTCTACACTGTATTACTGCATTGAATACATCTTTGATATTATATTTCAATACATCGTATGTTTCGGTTCTACCAAAATAAAATGCAGGTTTTGTACTGCAACTATAGTATATGATACCGCATGATTTCTAATTTTGCTACTATTTTTTCCAAGTGCACTTAATAAAATGCCTCTTACTTTTGTATAAACCATCTAACCTGTTTATAGTAATGGTTACACCAATATATTATATGTCAATTTTACACTTGTGGTTGGAAAAAGTCAAATGAATAACGACTCTGATTGCTTGATACATATCCCCAGTGTTTCTTCTTCAAAATCTGACGTGCTGACCAACTTGATAATGCTGATATAATCTTCATCTTTACGGATGATTTTATTTAACTCTCCTTTTAGCTTTATTAGATTTGCAGGAGTAATATGTCCACGAAACACAGACTTTTGATGATGTTTAAAGTATTTTTTGCATATTTTGAACACTTTCTGAACTCGTTTTTCACCAACATCATAGAATAAAAAAGCATAATTATAATTTTTCTGGGTACTCATAAATTTTCCTCCGCGTTAAAAGGTTTAAATGGTTTTCCTTCCATAATGAATTTTATTAGCTTATACGCATCCAGTCTTATAGCCTGTTTGTATGTAATCCTTCTTTTCAACACCGGATGTTCAAATGTTTGATTTATCCGCGTCTCAAAAGCATCAATAAATATCTTCTTCCCTGCTTCATTAAGCATTGCATAGTTGAGTTTTTTATCAAAATGTTTGGCAGCAGATATTTTTCTGTTATTGATACATTCAAATATAGTTTTAAATACAATAATTGGTTTAAAAGCCTCGCACAGGTCCAAACTTAACGAAAAACGTCTTTCTGTAGGCTCATGTAGGAAAGAAATTGTTTGATTCAAATGTGTGTGATAGATTTGTGATACCGTTTTACTATATAATAGGGAATTTCCAAACGACACCAGCGCATTTATCGGATTGTCCGGCGGACGTTTTACTCTCTTATTCATAATAAACTCTTCAGGTAAAATAAATTTGAAACTAGCATAAAATCTTGCCCAAATCTCACCTTCAATAGAAAGCAACTGCTTAATATTATTTGCTGATGATCCCAACCTGCCAACATCATGTTTAAGCCAATCTAGAAATGGCTTTAAATCTTTTTTTCCATGCCTGTAATAATGATATAAAACAAAATGAATATTATTTGCAATGCCGCAGATAATTGCATTTGCAATCTCCATCCTTTTTTCTGCATAAACCTGTGCCTGTGCAACGGTTAACCGCCCGCTCAAAAGATAGTCCTTAGGATAAAATGTACCAATATAATTTTCGTAGTACCCAAAAAAATGTACAATAATGCCCGCTTTCGATAGCAATTCCAGTAATTTTGTGCTAAGTGTAATCTCATTAAAACAGTATAGTTCTTTTGTGTCCTTTATGGGTAAATACATATTTCCTTTTTCATTTTTAAATTGTATTGAAAAATCCTTTCGGCTTAAATCACCCTTGGAAAAAATATATCTTGCTTCTTCTTTCAACAACGTTCCCTCCTAAACAAAGCAGTATTCATAATAGGCACATTTCTTACATTTGTTTTCTTTTATTGCAGCAGGAGGAGTGGGAGAAGTTAAGAAGTTCTCAATCTCTCTGCAAAGCAACTCAAACTTCTGTCTATTTTCATCAGTCAGCTCAACAATATGCACTTTCTTATCTTGCTTATTCTTTTCGATACACTCAAGCCGTCCTTTTCGCATAATTCCTTTGCTCTCCAATTTTAATAAATAAAACATAAGCTGTGCTTTTGCAGCTTCTAAATCTGCATCGGATTTTTTCATCTCAATCACATATTCAGGAGTGATTTTATCAAGTTTGACATTCTCAATAGCTGCATCCGGGGAATCTCCCAATTTTAATTCGTGCAATACCCGTCCGATATGTACATCTTCTGAATTATCTTCCATATTCAGCTTATTGTAAAACAGCCAGCACTGTCTTTTACAGTGAAAATAGTAATTTACAATAGTACCGGTAAGCATTACAAAAACATCCCTCCAAATTCCGCTGAAAAAGCCTTTCGATCAAACTTACCATCGGTAATAAACCTTTCGCCGTTTTCAATATAATAATAACCTGCAAATTCGTCATCGCATCCGAAGTTTTTATTCTCAATGTTGTATACGTTATATGTAAAATACGACATCTTTTCAGCTAGCCTTGAAAGCTCCACCTTTTTTTGAGCATATCCTTTTTCTTTATCTAAGCATAATTGCTTAAACTTACGCCAAATTTCTCGACCATCTATGATTTCCTCACCTGTATTCATCTGATATGCAAGATATAATTGTGCATTTCTTTCGATCAAGCGAAACTGTTTTGCTATTTTCTCAAAATCTGACATAAGTGCCGCTCTTAATAAAAAAGAAATGTTTTGATTATTCAATAGTTCTGTTTTATTAAAAACATCCTTTAAGACCAAATTATATATTTCTCCGAATTTCTTTTGTTTCAACATTTCAGAAATCTTTTTGTCTGTAATAGGATAATTGGTTCGAGCATCATTTCTATATACCACCTGTGGATTATCGTAGTTAAAAAAGAAAGCAATGCATCCCGTTTTTCTACAAGAACGGTTTATCCTCCCAAGAAACTGTTCCTCACTGTCCGGAATGGAAGAATCCTTAAACCCTATATCCATGTCTATATCAATTCCTGCTTCAATTACCTGGGTAGCAACGACAATAATACTCTTTTGATTCTTAATTTTTTCAATTACTTCATGGCGTTTCAGCTTATTATCATCTCCGGTTAGCTCTTCTACAGATTCGCACCTATCTTTTAAGATATTATAAAATTCCCGTGCAGTTCCCTTAGTTATAAATTCAACTAATACCTTTTTGTCTTTAAATTCCAGTACTTTGTTCGCAAGCGCATTCAAATCTATCTTCTTATCTGACAACATGGAAAAATCAAGCTTTACACGATCCTTAAACAATGGATTTTGATAATATTTATCCACATCCTTTACTAACTCTATGAAGCCTTTACTTTCTTCTCCCAAAAGCCTATCCATTTTAGGCAATGTCGCCGACATAATGATGATCTTAATATTTAATAAATGTGCATACTTATCCAGCATCATAATCACTTGCCGCCATATGCTGTTTTTATAACTTTGTATTTCATCAAGAATCACAACGCTGTTGCATAGTTTGGTAAGTGCAAAACCATTTTCCCGGTCACAGCCGAACAAGGCACCGAATAAATTAACATGAGAAGTAACTACAATAGGATAATTAAAAAACTGCCTGTTTATATAAGCCTTTTCGTAGGAGGTGCTTGTTTCATCATCCTCTTCCATAATTACTGGAGTAATGGAGTTGATTACTGCTGTTTCTTCAGGAAAGTATTGATTTAAAACACCCGCTGTCTGCTCTACAAGGGTATTAAAAGGGAAAACATAAAAAATATTGTTGATTTCTTTATTCATCTCAATCAGCTTAAGTGCCAGATTAATGGACATATTTGTCTTTCCGCTTCCGGTAGGAGCTTCAAGATAGAATATCTTCTCCGAAGCATTTTCCTCTAACCGTTTTTCTGTTTCCAAAAATATTTCACTACGAAGCGCGTTGATAGGACAATCCGCAAAAAAATCTGAATCCTGCTTATATGCTTGTATCCCTTTGTAAATCTCACCTTCTTGATATGTATTCCGCATCATATCAATATGTTCAATCACATTTATATCCATTGCTTGTCCATTAATATATTCATGGGTGGCACAGTAATCACAGGCGGTAATCATAGCAAAAAGCAGCTTATTTAATATATAGAATGGTATTTCGTTCAGCTTAAGCATTTTCTTGATTTGGCTGTAGCCCTCTTCCGTGCTTATGATATCTTCAATCCATTCTTCCGCTTGGTGCGAATAATAATTCAACCCTTCAAGGTCACTCAATTGCTGCAAAAATTCATCAGCACTTTTCAGCGAACCATGGTGCCTTGAAATGACATATGCAAAGGTAAACAAGACATATGAAAGTGTTTTGTTATATTTAATTTTAGGGTATAAAATATCAATATAAATGAAAGCAGATGCCATTGAATGTCTTGTATCACCATCATAGCTTTTCTTGAAATAAAAGTTTCCCAAAACATCTCTTTGAAACTTTGGGTTTATCTTGCCGATATCATGCATATAGATTGCGTTAACAAACATGTCATATGCAGTCTGTATTTCACTGATACCACAAGCCTTAATGGTATTTCTAATTATTTTATCCAAATCCTTTTTCCGGCAGTAAAGATCAAAATAATCCATACATTTTTGCATGTGTTCAGCAAGAAGTTCATTTGTTTTTTTCTCATGCGTATGGGCCCAATAGGGAGCCTTATCTAAAATACTGTCCATGCAACAAAGCGTGTACATTTTCATCGCTCCTTTAAGCTGAAGGGTATTTCAAAACACTCTTTTGAAATACCCCTTCCTTAATTATGTTTAAACATTAATCTTCTCTTGGCAGTCATACTTGCATATTATTAGCTTAGTAAAAAGCCAATACAAGTTCATTGTAGCGAAAAGTATCCGGAATGGTTTGTTTAATCAGACAATTTGTATATATAAAACGCTTTAACAGATAGAAATTATATTTGTCTTCCAATGCATAAGGCGCATACTCGGTAAAAATATAGGGTCTTCCATGATATGCTTGTGTATCATCCAGGAGATCCAAACTTCCGGGAAACAGTGAATCCACATGATTTTCTTGTACCGGTTCTAGTTTTATCATTTCAGCATCGGTGATTACAGCAGGATGATCATTCTTTCCAAGATAAGGAATATATACGCACTTATTATTCTGAATATAATCACAAAGCTTGTTCCACAAGTCTTGAGAAATCCCTCCGTTATATATATAAATGGTCCAGCAAGGATTTTCCAACCACTGTTCAAAGACCTGCAGATTTCCTCCTTCTTCATCGGAAGCATAGCCTGTACTGTTGTTAAAATACTGAATCTTTTTAGTAAAATATCCTCTATAGGCATTGGGAACCACTGATACTTTCAAATTGCATAAGCTTGAATAAAATTCCGGCTTTCCTTTTTTGTCGGTTGCTTCATCTTTATAATACCCGCTCAATCCTGTTACTGCACCTAACAAGCCCAGCAATGCCACCTTGTGGATATTATTATAGGTAAAATAAATTTTAGTGTTGACATCGGGCTTTTTAAAAAAAGCACTCTTTCCTGCAAGCGTAAATTTTAGAGCTTCCATTTGCATTACCACCACCATCAATACAATGGATAGGTCTTACACGTAAGTCCTGCAAGTCCTACTTCGGTATCTATGGAATTATAATATATTTCTATATCTTCAATCTCTGCCATTTTGCTTGACAAGAGCTGCGCCAGCTTTGTAAGGTCGATATAATTCTTACCATCTTTTTTACTAAATTCAATATAGGTATCAAGATTAGCCAAATACAGCAAACTGTTCTCTTTAACCTTAATAAAAATAGCAAACTCATTTTCGCAGCCACATTTGCTGTTGGTGTTATAAGCCGTTGCCGCAATCAGGCAGCCCTTTTTGAATTTTTCATAGGCTTCTACCGTATATCCTTCAAAACCTTCTATTCCCAAATTCAAGAAATCATCATAATTGTGAGGGTTCACTGAAAATGGATAAAAATAATGTGCTTCATCCGCAATGATTTTTGTACCCAAACTGGAAGCGTCCGCATCTTCCTTGGACGGATTCCTAAAAGGAGACAAAATATCCTGGGTTTCAACATTGGTTTCCTCATACTTGTTCATTCCCTGTCCCACCTGTACTGCACCGGTAATGCTGATATTCTGTCCTTGCTCAGCAAACGTCGCGCCAAAATTCATCACATCCACTGCAGAAAATAAATTTTTTAACACTTCAAGAGATGGTGTGTTTTTATCCAGCTTAGTGCCAAATACTTTAGTATATTGTTCATTTAAATCGTTGGGCTGAAGCTTATTCTTTTCTATTTTATAGCTTTTGATATATACTACTTTTTCACCCTGTGCCTGCCACATGCGTTTAATGGGATATTTGAACGCCTTGTCACTGCCGAAGATATCGCCGTTGGATATCGTCTTAGGCCTTCCCGTAAAATCAGCATTCCAATTGGACATCACGCTCTTAATTCCTACTACGCCGTACACTCTATTTTTCATTTTCATGATCATTCTCCTCCTTCACCATATACATTACATTTTTTGCAGCCAGACCTGCTAAAAACATATCATAGTCGATTTGTGCATGGTCTTCAATGTCATATCCCATCACCATACTGAGAAGATGATTGAACCGCCTACTCCGCAATTTAAGTGCATGATTATATTTTTGATAAATGCCTTTTAATTCATATTTAAACCTTTTTACCTTTGCAGCATTGAGAAAAGCATCTACCATATCATGATTCAGCTCCTTTGCTTCGCTTTGTAGCAAAATATACCGTACAAGCTGTCCCGCTGCAAAATAAAATTCACTGTCATTCTCACAGGCTGCAACATCATCACTGTCAACTTTGCCTGCAAGCCGCTCAAACATTTGCCGTACTCTATCACCCATATCCTTTTTACCTCCTATGTCAAAATATTTCAGCAATGCCAACCGGATATTGATCGCACAACCGGTATTATGAAAAAATACCGTTTCCTTTTCATTGATTTTCTCTTTTACCAGTCCTAACGTAATCCGGTCTACACAATGACTTATTGCCCGGTCATCCCCTTTGATGAAAAAATCCTCCATCGCCTTGCGCGAAAGCAGCAACAGGTTCATCAGTTTATGAGAAAGCCCTTTTATATCCTTGGGATTGGTTTTATAATACCTTTTTAGTTTGAAACCATAAAGATACTTGTCCACCATCTGCTCCATTTTTTGTCTGGATGAAGTAGCAGGAGCATCATAATACTCCAGCATAAGATAGTTAATGGGTTCGAATTTTTTAATCTCATCAGTGATTCCGGGTAAAAAATCGTAATCATCAATAACGGTATCTGTTCCTTTTTCCACATGTACATAATGCATATTCCGTTTGTTGGTAATTTTATCTTCCAGCGTAATAAGTGCTTTGTCCGTCAAAGGAATATACCCTTCATTAATAGGTTTACCGTCTTCATTCTTTTGGTTTGATAACCATTCAAACAGCTTTTTTGCTTCCATTGCATCTTCAAGGCTGATACGAAACGGAACCTTAAAATTGGTTGTTTTGTGTTCCAAAAAAGGTTTCTTTGTATTGAGCCCCATGTTTGCTGCCGATAACCCATATATGGTGCCGCCATGCGCAATATTAAAATCATTTTTATTAAAGATATAAGGATAGTAGTAACGTATGTATTCCCGCTGGTAAGCTTCCATATCCTCTTCAAAAAACAGCTTCACATAGTCATCATCTTTTAATTCAAGTTCCACTGCTTTTCTCGCGATTTCCGGCAGCTTTTCAAGAATGATATCCCTGTTATGGATAATTGCCTCCTCATTCACCGGAACTAATCCAGCCTTTTGAGAAAAATCCAACACATCTTTACTATCCAGCTTTCGTATCAGTTTATCGTAAAAAACAGGAACATGATCTATAAAATCATCTTTCAGCTTTCCTTGTTCCAGTAAGGATTTTGTTTTAAAAAACAGGGTAAAATAATTATTATTGTGCATGACTTTTTTAGGAGCATCAAATGCTTTGTTGGTATCGGTAATACAACTAAAATAATCAGCCTTTTTAAACCAGTCGTACAGCTCTCCCTGGGGTATTTCCCGTTTTTTCACTACCAGCATACTTTCGGTATCGTCTTTGTTCAGACGGATATACAGACCACTCTTAAGTGTGTATTGGTCAATCACTAGCTGGTTGCTGCGCGGATTATCTTTAAAGTATTCCAACAAATCATAAATCAATCGTTTCACCTCCTTATTTGGCACGGCAATAGCCACAGCATATGGTATTTTTTTCCAACAATCCACTACCCATTACGGTAAACGCAAGACGCTGGGAGAGTTCATCTTGTTTCACTATCAGATTTAATTTGCATCCAAGCAAGGATGTATTTTTGTAGCGGATTCTGATGGGTTTATCGTTTGTCTGTTCAATCACTTCAATAAAATTTTCTGCAGGTTCCTGCAAATCACCATAGAAACTTCTATGCTTCTTGATAGCATTTATGTGAATTCTCTCCATCAATAACCCTATGCCGTCTTCTCTTGTCCAGCTTTTACCGTTTATGGTAGCAACCGCCGGTGTTAGCGTATAAATCTCCCTAATAGGACGATAATGCTGCTGTCGAATTTCTGCAGTAATAGCCTTCATTGGACCCTCTTGAACCGTCATAATTAGACGCTTCATCTTTAGGATAAAATTGACATCAAGCCCTCTAAGGTTGAATGCGTACATTCTCCCTTTTCGATAAATCTTATCTGATTCTAACGGATATAGGCTGCATAAAACATAGTGCTTATATCCTTTTTGTTCATGCAACTCCTTAAGCAGATGATCTCCCAGCATAGCTCTCGATATAAATCTGGATATTATTTCATAGCTTTTCTCCATTGGTATGTTTTCATTGAGTAGAACAGTAATAATAATTTCATGATAAGTCATTCCTCCACCTCCTTTTTCATTTATTATAGTTAGTACTATATCATAAACATATTATATTTATATAATACTATCGTAAGAAAAATTTGTCAATCTATAAAATTGATTTTTTTTACCATATAATCAAAATAATACAATTTGATTTTATGATTATGATATTATATAATCTAATCATTAACCGATAACGCATGGCGTATTGAAATTTTATAATAGTTTAGTACTATATGCATTGGAGCAACCTATACATTTAATGTAAAAAAGCAAAAATTATAATCATTGCAGTGAATAAATTATAATCTATGTTATAGATAACCTATTCTCTGGAAATGCTATAAAGTCCTTCAAAAAATAACAAAAATTTATCGCAAAACTCGACATAACAAGTCGTAAATTGTCGAAATGCAAACTACCGTATCTACATAAAATCTTTTACACCAGAAATGTCTTTTCTATACTTGTATTTCAAATTCGCATGCCTATCAAAGATCATTAATACAAAAAAATGATACATGGAGACACATCTCCATGTATCATTTTTTTCTTTATATGCTCAATTTATAACTCATATACTCTTTCAGACGGTAGTACTCTGATATTGTTTTTATCCAATTCAACAACTGCTTTTTCAGGCTCCTCGACACGCAAAATCACTAAAGCTTCATTAGTGGTTTTGCCTACAAATGCATACATATATTCTATTCCGATAGCAGCTTTATCTAATACTTTTAATGCAGCTGCCAATCCACCCGGTTCATCTACAACTGCAATTGCAATAACGTTGGTACAGCTTACGGTAAAACCATTTTCTTTTAAAACTTTTTCCGCTTCTTCGGGTTTATTGACAATCAACCTGAGGATGCCAAAGTCTGTAGTATCTGCAATAGATAAGGCACTGATATCAATGTTGTTGTTTCCTAAAATGCTGGTAACTTCAGCCAATCTTCCCGACTTGTTTTCCAGGAATACGGAAATTTGTTTTACTAACATAAAAATATGCCCTCCTTTAAAGAGATTATAATATAACGCATTGTGCCAGTTCACCTATACTCCAAGAATTAAGGAGTTCCAAGGCTAAGAGCCTGTAAATAGGTGAACTATATAGTTTAGGCTTACTTGCAACCATCTAATTACCATTTCCTCGCTATTTCAAATTTCTCTTATCAATAACCCTCTTAGCCTTTCCTTCACTTCGTTCAATGGTTTTAGGCTCTACCAGACGAACCTTGGTTGTAACACCTAATGTGCTTTCAATGGCATTTTTTATTTTCTTTTCAAGTTCTTCCAAGCGTTTTACTTCGTCTGAGAATAACTTATCCGACATTTCCACTAATACTTCCAAAGTATCTAATGTTCCTACACGGTCCACAATTAATAAATAATGTGGCGCAGTTTCACCTATTTCTAAAAGAACGCTTTCAATCTGAGATGGAAATACGTTTACACCCCTAATAATTAACATATCATCGGTACGTCCGGATACTCTGGCCATTTTTACCAATGTCCTGCCGCAATCACATTTCTCATAGGTAAGAGAGGAAATATCCCTTGTTCTATATCTGATAAGCGGCAACCCTTCTTTTGTAACCGTTGTAAATACCAGCTCACCTTTTTCGCCTTCCGGCAGCACTTCTCCCGTTTCAGGGTTTATAATTTCAGGGATAAAATGGTCTTCTGATATATGCAGTCCATTCTGACATGCACATTCATAGGCAACGCCCGGGCCTATGACTTCACTGAGGCCGTAAATATCAATTGCTATGATTCCCAATTTGCTTTCAATTTCTTTTCTCATGTTATTGGTCCACGGTTCAGCACCAAAAACTCCGGCTTTAAGTTTAAGTTCTTCTTTGCTGATCCCCATTTCTTCCAGGGTTTCAGCCAAAAAAAGGGCATAAGAAGGTGTACAGGCCAGAATAGTTGTACCGAAGTCCTTCATTATTTGAACCTGCCGTTTTGTATTTCCACCGGATATGGGAATAACAGAGGCTCCAATCCTTTCGGCGCCATAGTGGACGCCCAGCCCCCCCGTAAATAGTCCATAACCATAGGCAACCTGAATAAAGGATTCTTTATTAGCTCCAGCAGCGGTAAGAGTCCTTGCCATTACTTCCGACCATGTGGCAATATCATTCCTGGTGTAGCCTACTACCGTTTGTTTTCCTGTAGTACCTGAAGAAGCGTGGATTCTTACAATCTCACTTAATGGAGTTGCAAACAAGCCATAGGGATAAGTATCCCTTAGGTCCTGTTTATAAGTAAAAGGCAATTTACGTAGATCTTCAACAGATCTTATGTCTTCAGGGACCAAACCTGCTTGCTGCATCTTATTCCGGTAAAAAGGCACATTGTGATATATTCTTCTAACGGTGTTGATTAACCTCTCAGATTGTAATTTTCTCATCTCATCCCGTGACATGCATTCACATGTCGGGTTCCAACAATTCATTGAAGCTCCTCCTCTACTCTTCTAAATTATAACCTAAATCAAAAGCCGCCATATTTATATCAAGGAACTTACCGGGAACCGTTCCCTTAATTGCTTTAATCCATGATTCTTTGCTAATATCAGTATATTTGGCCAACAATCCCAGTAGAACAACATTTACTGCTTTAACATTTCCGGCTTTTAAAGCAAGTTTTAATGCATCTGCCGGTATAACATTAACGCCCAAACGATTTATTTTTTCTATGATTTGTTCAGGATATTTTGCATTACCCACTATTACCGGCATAGGATCAATTTTCTGAGTATTAATGATTAATTTTCCTTCTTTTTTCAGATAAGGCAGCCACCTGTATGCCTCAAGTTTCTCGAATGCCAGTATGATATCTGCTTCTCCTTCTGAAATAACAGGAGAATATACCTTATCACCATATTTAACATATGTTACAACGCTTCCACCTCTTTGGGCCATGCCATGCACTTCGGAAACCTTTACATCACACCCTTGATCTATAGCTACATTTCCGAGAATCCTGCTGGCCAACAAAGTACCCTGGCCACCTACCCCTACAATCATAACGGATGTATTAGCCATTGATATCACCCGCCTTTTCTATTGCTGAAAATTTACAAACTTTAACACATAAACCGCAACCGTTGCAGAGAGTTATGTCGATCCTAATTTTTCCATCCTGATTTGAAATGGCCGGACAGCCCAGGCGCATACACATTTTACAGCTTGTACACTTGTCTTGATTGATTGAAAGCGGTCCATCGAATTTAACATGTTTCAACAGTGCACAGGGACGTTGTGAGATAATTACCGAAGGTTCTTCGGCTGCAACCTCTTCTTTAACTACTTTTTCAAAGGTATCCAAATCAAAAGGATCAACCACTCTGACTCTTTCTACTCCAATTGCATTAGCAAGCTTAACCAGATCAACCTGCTTTGTAGGTTCTCCTTTGATTGTAAATCCTGTCGTTGGGTTGTGCTGGTGTCCTGTCATACCTGTAATGGAATTATCTAATATAATGACTGTAGAAACTCCTTTATTATATACGATATCAATTAAACCTGTAATACCGGAATGTATAAATGTCGAATCGCCAATAACGGCAACAAGCTTTTTGCTAAATTCTTTTCCTCTGGCTTTTTCCATACCTAATGCAGCGCTCACACTGGCACCCATACAAATGCAAGTATCCATGGATTCCAGCGGTGGTAATGCACCGAGGGTATAACAACCTATATCTCCGCTTACTACAAGTTTCAACTTTTTAAGAATATAAAACATTCCTCTATGAGGACATCCAGGACACATTACAGGCGGTCTGACCGGAATTTCTTCATTAGGTTTGATTTTATTCTCTACTTTAATTCCCAATATTTTTTCCTTTATAATTTCGGTGCTTAATTCTCCGAGAATAGGTAATAGTTCTTTACCGATTACTTTACACCCTAATTTTTTGCAATGTTCTTCAAATATCGGGTCCAGCTCTTCGATGACATAAACCTGGTCTACCTGGCTTACAAAATCAGCAATAAGTTTTTCAGGGAGCGGATATACCATGCCAAGCTTTAAATAAGAAACATTACCAAGGGCTTCCCTGGCATACTGGTAAGCAATTCCACTGGTAATAACCCCAATTTTTTTGTCTCCCCATTCTATTTTATTAAGTTCACAATTTTCTGCATATTCTTTCAGAGCTTTTATTCTTTCTTCTACAAATACATGTCTTTTACGTGCCATTGCAGGCATCATAACGAATTTTTGAAAATCTTTTTTATATTCTTTTAAAGGGATGTTTTGTCTATCACTAATTTCAACCAAACTTTGTGAATGGGATACCCTGGTTGAAAGTCTTATGATAACCGGAGTGTCGTATTTTTCACTCAGCTCGTAAGCTTTTATGGTAAAATCCTTACATTCCTGGCTGTCGGATGGTTCCAGCATCACCACTTTTGATGCCTTGGCATAATGCCTGCTATCCTGTTCATTTTGAGAACTGTGCATTCCAGGGTCGTCAGCTACGACAAACACCAGACCTCCATTTACACCGGTATAAGAACAGGTAAATAATGGATCTGCGGCAACATTGAGACCTACGTGTTTCATTGCACTCATTGCCCGGGCACCACCAATAGAAGCACCAATTGCAACCTCCATTGCAACTTTCTCATTGGGTGCCCATTCGGAATATATCTCATCGTATTTGGAAATTGCTTCGGTAATTTCAGTACTTGGAGTACCAGGATATGAAGAGACGACGGTAACGCCGGCTTCATATGCCCCCCTGGCAATTGCCTCATTACCTAACATTAACTTTTTCATAAGAACCCCCCTAATCGTAGTTTCGAGTTCGAAGTTCTAAGTTCCGAGCTTTAAAAACCCAACCATGAACTGCGAACAGTATATTACGTATAATTAATAGTATTATAACATTTACTATATTGATAAGTCCATAATTTGCTGAATGCTGGGTGCATTACTAACTATTTCTCAAATCAATCACTCTCTTCGCTTTTCCCATGGAACGTTCTATGGTTTTAGGCTCAACCAGCCTTACTTTTGCATCCAGTCCCAGGATTGTGTGGAGCTTATGCCTGATTGTATGCTCCAATTTTTCAAGCTCGCTAAATTTTTCAAGCATACTGCCGTCAATGAGCTCAACCAAAACTTCCAGGGTATCTACAAATCCTTTTTTTCGTACAACAATTTGATAGTGAGGTCCGATATGCTCAAGTCCTATCAGCACACTTTCAATTTGAGAAGGAAATACATTAACACCTTTGATAATCAACATATCATCGGATCTGCCCTGGACTTTTGCCATCCTGGCGAGTGTTCTGCCACATTGGCAGGGTTCATCAGTTAACCATGTGATATCTTTTGTTCTATAACGTAATAATGGAAATCCTTCCTTGGTGATGGTAGTAATAACTAATTCACCTTTTTCACCCCAGTTTAAAACTTCTCCTGTATCCGGATTAATTATTTCAGGAATGAAATGGTCTTCTGCGATATGCATACCTTGCTTATAAATGCATTCCCCCGAAACTCCCGGACCGATAATTTCACTCAATCCATAATTTTCTGTAGCGACTATTCCCCAACGCTGTTCGAGTTCATTCCTCATCTCTTCAGTAGAACCCTCAGCGCCAAATAATCCTAAACGGAGCTTTAAATTTTCTCTTTTTATATTTAATTCCTGAGCCACTTCTGACATATATAAAGCATAGGATGGTGTACTGACAAGCAATGTGGTCCCAAAATCCTTCATCAGCATTATCTGTTTTTCGGTATTACCGCTCGAACAGGGTACTACAGCAGCCCCTATTTTTTCAAGGCCGTAGTGAAGGCCAAAAGCTCCGGTGAACAGCCCGTAACCAAAAGCTACCTGGGCCACGTCGTCTTCATTGCCACCGGCCTCCACAATGACTCTGGCCACCAATTCCGACCATGTGTTCAGGTCATTTTTGGTGTAGCCTACAACCGTTGGCTTGCCGGTAGTACCGGAAGAAGCATGTATCCTCACTATTTTTTTCATAGGCTCAGCAAACAGTCCGTAAGGATAATGCTCACGTATGTCATCCTTTGTAGTAAAAGGAATTTCTTTTAAATCATCCAGGGAAGAGATATTTTCAGGTGAAAGCCCTATGGAGTCTAACCGTTTTCTATAGAAAGGAACATTGTTGTAAACTCTTTTAATCGTTTCTTTCAGTCTAAATAATTGAAGTTTTTTTAACTCATCTCTGGAAATACATTCTTGTTCTTTTGACCAAAACATAATACAATTGACCCCTTTCTTCATTAAAGAACAATTGCGCACCTTTGTCCACTGTTTTGGGTGCAAACTATTTCCTTATATATCAATATATATAATATATAAAGGTTAGAAGGCGTTCTCTTCTAACCTTTACAGGATATACGTTGTGCCAGTTCATTTCAAAAGCGAAAACTCCAAGGCTAAGAGATTGGTTTAATCAATCTAAATCCAAACCAACCTTATTGTTTTCGTTAACTTTGGAATTAAAAATTTCTACTATATGGTTGTGTGACAGCTTAGGGGTAATGAAGCTTACTACAGGAACCGCTATGATGGAAACAAGCATTGCAATCATTCCGAACATTGGCGCCTGTGAAGCATTCAAATTACTAGATAATGCAAGAATAATGGAGGTTAAGAATCCTCCCAGCATACCTGCCCATGCACCCAATTTAGTAGTACCCTTCCAGTAAAGTCCGAACAAGAACGGTCCTATAAATGACCCTGCAACAGTTCCCCATGAAAACGACATGAGAACCAGGATTGCATTAGGCTTATATGCAACAATAAAGGAAAATACAATAAATACAAGGCATAATACTCTCATTAAAAGCATTACTGTTTCCTTTTTAATTTCTTTTTTCATCTTGGGGAATATATAACCCTGTACCAAATCAATTGCAATCGCCGAGCTTGATGTAAGGACGATGGAAGCGAGAGTAGACATTGATGCCGATAAAACTAAAAGCAATATGATGCTTAATACAGCTTCCGGGAGAGCAATTTTTAGCAGTTCAGGTATAATAATATCATAATTTGGTTTTCCACCTGTCAGAGGCACCTGATTGTCCAGGAACAGTCTTCCAAAAGCACCTACGAAATAAGCACCGCACGCAATTAATGCTGCAAAACCGGTTGATACGACTGTTGCTTTTGAAATAGATTTTTCATCTTTTATTGCATAAAACTTATGAATCATCTGGGGTAAGCCCCAGCTTCCAAAACTGGTTAATACGATAAGAGATAATAATCCAAGCCAGTTGGACCCACCAAACAAGCTGACCAATCGCGCACCATCTTTAGGAATTTGTGACAATCTGGCCATACCTTCCGTCAAACCACCAACAGCAGGATTTGTCAGTACATATCCAATCATTATAATAACACCGAAGATCATGATGATCCCTTGGATAAAGTCAGTCATCGCCGTGGCTACATATCCGCCTAATACAAGATAAATTGCAGTCAAGATAGCCATAAACAACATACAGTAAACATATGGGATACCAAATACTGATTCAAATAAATAGCTTAGTCCTGCATAGACCGAAGCAGAATAAGGGACGAGAAAGATAAAAATAATAAGAGCGGAAAAGACCTTGAGCGCTTTACTGTCATACCTTTTTTCAAAAAATTCGGGCATTGTAGAAGCGTCCAACCGGTGTGTCATATCCCTGGTTTTTTTGGCCAGGATAACCCAAGCCAACCAGCTTCCCAGCAGTGCATTACCTACACCAATCCATACTGAAGAGAGACCAAAACCCCATCCGATTTTACCGGCATAACCGATAAATAGAACTGCAGAAAAATATGTTGTTCCATAAGCGAAAGCGGAAATCCATGGTCCCATTTTTCTTCCGCCTAAAAAAAAGTCTTGTAAAGTAGATGCCTTCTTCATACTTACAAAACCTATTCCCAGCATAAGTACTACGTAAAGTACCACAAATATGAATTTTAACATATAACCATCCTCCCATACTACATTATTTTGTTTTTACTGTTATCGCTACCATACTCTCCGCTCTACAAAGGATGCGACAGGTGACGGTTCCTCAGTCGCATCCCTTCTTCTATTTATAGCACTCTCTAGGAAATCTTTATGAATATATTACAATATTTCGGTAAAAAAATAAAGTACTATTTAACCAATGTACGAAGATTTTTTTCTAAATCTTTAAGTTTATATAATAAACTTTCTACCATAATATCATCAGTTTCTTTAGTGATAGTATTTTTTATAAAGTCAGAAAGTTCCAGTACTTCTTCTTCAATTAACCGGGTATATTCTAACAATTGAAGACGTGAATATCTATATTTCCTATCCTGTTCATTAGCAGTTGCTGCAGTAATTACTCTATTTGGTGTAATGGAGAAGGTTTCACCTTTATCAGGTATGATACATTCTATATTAAACTGCTGCTGAATCTTTTCTGCAAATATTTTTTGGCTGTTCGCTTCCCCATGGATAATAAATATTTTCTTTGGTTTATCCTTGAAGGCATCTATCCAATCCAACAAGCCTTTTTGGTCTGCATGCCCGGAAAAACTGTCAATGGATTCAATTCGCGCATTAACAGAAATTTCTTCTCCAAAAATTCTCACTTTTTTTGCCCCATCCAGTATTTTTCTTCCCAGCGTTCCTTCAGCTTGGTAGCCGACAAATAATATTGTTGATTCAGGTCTCCAGAGGTTATGCTTTAGATGATGTTTGATTCTCCCTGCCTCACACATACCGCTGGCAGAAATAATAATCATTTTTTCATCTTTTTCATTTAATTCTTTGGATTCTTCTGCCGTTGTCGTAAATTTAAGAGTCGGAAAATCCAAAGGATTATCCCCATTTTTTACATATTCCCTGGCTTCTTCATCATAACAGTCCAAATTGTTTCTAAATACCTCCGTTGCTGAAATTGCCAATGGACTATCTACATATACGGGGATATTGAACAATTTTTTAATTTTTTCATCATATTTAGATAACTGTTTATGAAGGTCATAAATAATTTCCTGTGTACGTCCTACAGCAAAAGAAGGAATTACTACGTTGCCTCCTTTTTCGATTGTTTCAATAATAATATCTACAAACTTTTCTACCTTGTTTTCATTTTGATGGTGCAACCTGTCACCGTAAGTGGATTCGATAAATAAATAATCGGCACTATCTATAATGGTTGGGTCGCGCAGTATAGGCATATCTTTATTACCTAAATCCCCGGAAAACACGATTTTAGTTTCATGACCATTTTCATTCACCCACATTTCTAAAATGGACGAGCCTAAAATATGCCCTGCATCCCTAAACCGGATTGTAATATTTCCCTGAAGCTTTATAAATTCATCATAGGATACTTTTCTAAAAACAGATATACAATCAATGGCATCCTGATACGTATATAAAGGTTCTACAGGAGCTTTTCCTGCTCTTAACCTTTTTCTGTTAGTCCATTCAATTTCCATCTCCTGTATATGTCCACTGTCAGGAAGCATGATTTCACATAGTTCAACAGTGGCTTTTGTTGCAATAACTTCACCCCTGTAACCATCTTTATATAGCTTTGGAATTCTGCCGCTGTGGTCTATATGCGCATGAGTGAGCAGCACATAATCCAATTCATCCATACGAAACGGGAACGGCTCATAATTTAATTCCCTATCCCCTTCATGTCCCTGAAACAGGCCACAATCCACCAGTATTTTTTTATTATTAACCTCAAGATAGTAACATGAGCCTGTAACCGTTTTTGCCGCCCCTAAAAATGTAACATTCATGACCCCACCCCACTCTTTTGTTATAGTGTATTTATTACTATATGTATTGCATCAAAGAATTTACATTACATATATATTATACATTATATTCTACATAAACCTGCTAAAATCCTGCTTTATTTGTTTGTATATTTATCGCATTAAATATCTTACATGTACCATAGAGGTTGAGTAGTATCATGTGTGGAATACTGATTTTATATTTCTTTAGCTGCAATTGCAGTTAATAAAGCAATTCCATTTTTAACATCATCAAAGTCCACCATTTCTGCAGGAGAATGTATATATCTTGTAGCAATAGAGAGGACGCCTGAAGGTATTCCGCCTTTTGTAAGATGTATGGCCCCGGAATCGGTACCTCCGCGTTCTAAAACTTCCAGCTGATATGGAATACCCGTTTCTTTTGCTGTATCAATCATTAAAGTACGGACAAAGGGATGGGTGATAATTGAATTATCCTTAACTTTAATTGCAGGGCCTCTTCCAAGTTTTAATGCCATTGGCTTTGAACCGGGAGTATCGCCGGTGTCAGTTACATCTACCGCAATGGCATAATCAGGACTTACAGAAAAAGCGGATGTTTTGGCACCCCTTAGTCCGAGTTCTTCTTGGACGGTAAAGACAAAATAAAGGTCATTGGAATGATTTTTTAATGCTTTAATCACTTCAATCAACATATAACATCCCAGCCTGTCATCCAAAGCCTTGGAAGATACCTTATTTAAGTTATAGTGAAAATCACCTGCAAAACAGGCCACATCGCCGATATTCACAAGTTTTTCTGCTTCTTCTCTACTTTTTGCGCCAATATCAATATACATCTTCTCAATTTTTAAATCCTTCATTTCTTCAATCTTTTCTTCATATCCCAGGATTCCTATAATACCATTTTTGAATTTTACTCTCTGAAATAGGGAATAGTATTGGGAGACTCCCCCAACATTTGAAAATCTCAGAAAACCTTCTTTGTCAATATATGTGACAATCAGCCCTATTTCATCCATATGGGCTGCAAACATTAATTTTTTCCCATCCCCTTTTTTTCTGGCAATTAAATTACCTAAGGGATCTATATCTATTTCGTCAACATATTCTTTAATCTCATTCATAATAACTTCCCTTACCAGTTCTTCATTTCCAGAAGGGCCGTAGGTTTGTGTCAGTTTGTTTAGTAAATCAATCATTTTATTTCCTCCCATTTATTAATTTCTTTTTTCCCAATCTCATGTAAAAATAACCGGACAATTTTTTTACATCCTTCGTAGTCGTCCAAATTCATAACCGATACCGGTGAATGGATATATCTGCAAGGTACTGAAATAGCAGCAGTTGGAATACCTTCTCTTGTTAAATGGATTTTGCCTGCATCATTACCTCCAAAAGTAGTCCGCTTATACTGGACTTTGATATTATTGTCTTTTCCCAGATTATATAGAAGCTGGGATAAACCTTTGTTGGAATAGGATGCTCTATCCATGATAGATACGGCAGGACCATGCCCCAGAGTTGTTGCATGTTCATGTTCTTCTGCGCCTGGAACATCTGAACATGTGGTCCCTTCTACGACAAGTGCTAAATCAGGGCTGACTGTATATGCCGCCACGCCGGCACCTCTTAATCCCACTTCTTCCTGGACGGTAAAACAGGCATATAAATCAAATGTGTATCTTTCTTTTAGCATTTCAATGAGAATTGCACAACCTACGCGGTCATCCAGGGCCTTTGCCTTAACCAGGTTATTGCCAAACTCAACGCAGCTGCTATCAAAACCAATATAATCCCCTAAGTTTACTTTTTTCTCAGCATCTTCTTTGTTTTTGGCACCAATATCTATGTACAGGTTTTTAACTTTTACAGCCTGTTTTCTTTCACCGGGTTCCTGCAGGTGAATTGCTTTAAGACCAATTACCCCTGGAATTCTATTATCCCCTATAACAACTTTCTTGGAAACTAAAATTCTGGCATCGATACCTCCGACAGGCTTAAATTTAATAAACCCTGTATCAGTGATTCCTGTAACGATTAAGCCAACTTCATCCATGTGCGCTGCCAGCATCACTTTTTTTCCATTACCTTCTGTACCTTTTTTGAGAGCTATAAGATTTCCCATACGGTCGATGGCAATATTTTCACAATCATTACCAATTTCTTTTATAATAATGTCTCTAACAGCTTTTTCATTTCCGGAAACTCCAATTGCCTCAGTTAATTTTTTTAATAGCATAATAATTCCGTTATAAGAAACTTATAAAAAGTTATAAAATTTATAACTTTTATGTTCTTTTCCTTATTCATAGAGTCCGCTTTCGGAATCCTACTTGCGTTTGGTATGACTCTCCAAAGGCTTAAATTCCGATGTGACGACACCGTACATACCAACATAATTCGTTAAGTGAATTATACTGATTTTCCATATTTCATTAGATTTATAGCTGCATTTATATCTCTGTCATGCATTATTCCACATTCAGGACACACCCATTTTCTTGTTGATAAAGACATCTTATCTAAAATATATCCACATTCACTACATGTCTTGCTTGATGGATAATACCTGTCTGCTACTATAAACCTAATATGATTCCATTTACATTTATATTCCATTATTCTACGAAACTCGCTAAACATTTGTTCTTGTACGGATTTTGCTAATTTATGGTTTTTAACCATACCTTTAATATTTAAATTTTCCATACACACAAACTCTGGCTTGGCTTTCACCAGTTTAGCAGTTTCTTGATGTAAATAATTTGTACGAATGTCTTTTATTTTTTTATGGACTTTACGAATAAGGCACTCCAACTTAATAATGTTTTTAGTTTTCTTATAACGGTTTACACCTCTTCTTTTTGT